>NZ_JAQIBL010000021.1 GCF_027859075.1 Oceanispirochaeta sp.
TATCGTCCAGGCAATATAGACTGTACGGTCATCCTGGAACAACCGAAACTAGGACCCTTCCGGGAACAGATCCGAGCCTCCTTGCAGGAAGACCTGCAGATTCCCCTGGACTGTATCTCCTTCAAAGCCAAAACCAAAGAAAAGCAGGATGCTACCGGACAAGGCCTCGCTATCGAAGCTCAAGTGGCCCTCCTTCTGAAGCCTGTCTGAATCATATGAGAATCCACTGGGATGAGATATTTCCGGTTCTGGAAGAATTCAAAAAAAGATTTGATCTGCCTTCGGTTTCTCTGATCGGAGAAGAAAGCGGAAGCCCCTTCAAAATATTGATTTCCACCATAATATCCCTGAGAACCAGGGATAAAGTGACCCTTTCTGCTTCCCGCAGACTCTTTGCGGTGGCCGATACTGCCCCGGCCATGATCAGGCTGAAACAGAGAGACATTGAGGAGCTTATTTATCCCTGCGGTTTTTTCAGAGTAAAAGCCGGGAATATTCTCACTATCAGCAGGGAGATTATGGGGGAACACGGGGGAGAAGTTCCAGCAACGAAGGAAGGCCTCCTGGCATTCCCGGGAGTCGGTCTGAAGACGGCCAATCTTGTGCTCAGCCTGGGATACGCCGTTCCCGCCATCTGTGTAGATATACATGTCCATAGAATATCCAACCGACTGGGGTGGATAGAGACAAAAAAACCGGATGACTCGGTTGGGGCTCTTGAAAAAGTACTCCCTCTGAAATACTGGATACCCGTCAATGAACTGCTGGTCCTCTTCGGTCAGAAAATCTGCACTCCCCGGAATCCAAAATGCCCCCACTGCCCTTTGCACGCGTTCTGTAACAGGGTCGGGGTAGAACAATCCTAATTCGTCAGGCCCTCGGGCAGTTTTTTCCGGCTGAACCGGGATGTTTTCAGAGGGTTCCCTCTGTCATCATATTCCCAGACAGCCCCGGCTGTCCCTTCCCGGTTTTCCACAAGCTGCTCATCAATGCCATAATAGGTTTCTGTGAGAGGATTTCCGTATTTGTCGTAGCTCCAGTTGTAGATAGCCACACCGTCATCATTGGCTTTATACTGTCCGAAAAGGCCAAACTGACTCTGGCTGACCGCATTGTTCTCTTCATCATATTCCCAGCTGTAGGAGGCTATACCCTGACTGTTCTCAGAGGGCCGCTCCTCATCGTTATAATGCAGTTCTTCCAGTTTATTCCCCTTCCGATCATAATTCCAGCGGTACAGAGCCACTCCCATAAGGTCGGCCTTTAACTGGTCATAATCGGAATAACTCCGGGATTCCACCATATTTCCATTTTCATCATAGACATAGCGGTACATGGAAATACCCCAGAAATCCTCTTTCAGTGAATCGTCCACGTCGTAGTATTTCTGCTCTGTAATATTTCCCCTCTCATCAAAAACCCAGCGGTACGAGGCAAATCCATCACTGTCCAGGACCTTTCCCAGGGCGGGCCCAAAGTTTTTCTGTTCCAGTTCATTCCCCTGGGGATAATGAATCCACTGGTACACGGCCACCCCTTTAAGGTCGGCTGTCAAAGAACCTGATTCGGAGTAGTGTTCTTCCCGGATTCTGTTTCCCATTTCATCGTAACTCCACAGGTATCGGACGACCAGATTGCTGTCAGCCTTCAATTCTCCGGCAGTTCCAAAGTTGACCGTGGAAATCTTGTTCCCCTGAGTGTCCCAGTAATAAACAACAGAAGAGACTCCCTCATCATTCAGTACGGGCCGTTCAGAACCGTCAAACCAGCTCTCACGCACAAGGTTCCCCTCATCATCCCATTCCCTTCGGACAGCCGCCGGACGGTCTCCTGAATCGATAGGGATGCCCCGTTCATCCAGCTGAAGAGTCATCGAAAGGTTTCCCCTGTCATCATAGATGTAACGAAGTTCAAAAACAGGACCATCACCAACCCGGTTTCCCTCGGGATCAAAATAGAGGGCTGATACTTTCTTACCCCTCTTGTTTATATCCCACATCACAGAGGCAATCCCCCTGCTGTCGGCTTTCAGGTTCCCATAGCGGTCATAATTAAAAGCAGCCGTGATATTTCCGGATGAATTCTGTCTGAGCCGGACAGAATAGACACCCTGTTCATCGGGAACAGCCAGCCCCCTGGAATCCAGAAAAGTCATGCGGATATAGTTTCCGTTGTATCCAAACTGAATCACAGGGACTCCCAGGAGAGGGTCCTTTAATGATCTCCCTCGCCTTTTGTACTCAATCCGGCTGATCCTCCCATCCGGGAGAGACGAGATTTTGTAGCAATTTACCGCGAGGGCTTCCGAATCCGCAAGAGGGTAGACCCCCTGAATGCGTTCATCCTGACCTACCCTGATTTTTCTGAAATAGGAGATCTCTTCCTGGGCGAAAAGACCTTGTGAAAGGAACAGAAGCCCAAATAGCATAAGGATTCCTTTTAGGGATATACCGGAGATAGAATTGCATGCTCTCATATTTTGTTCCTGCCTTAACTTAACCATTCATCACCACCGTGGAGGAGGTTTGAACCTCTTTCAGAATGGCCGCAAATTCGCCAAACTGTTTCATAGCCCGATTTTGCTGTGTTTTTTCCTTGGATAACACCAGCTGTTCCCTGAATTGAAAGATGTCCGACTGTACTCTCAGGGGATTGGAAACGGAAAAGAACTGAAGAGTCCCGCTGTTTCCGGGAGTCTCAATGATCACATCTCCATAATTCAGAATCAGCCTTAACAATCCTTTCTGGGAAACCCTTACATTCAGGACTCCTGCCAGATCGGTCTGAGTTCGTACTTCCTCAGACCCGAAGGGCTTACGCTCGATATCCCAAATAAAGGGCAAATCAATCTTGTATATATCATTCCACCAGTCTAAACCGATCCAGAGAGCTCTCAAGGCAATACCAAGGCGGAGAAGCCACAGCACCAGAGAAAAACCATCGTTGATTCCACCTTGAAGAATCAAGGATGGAAAAAGGGAAAGGATCAGAAGAGATAGGGGAAGAAAAAGCTGAAAGACCAACACCGCCGGCGACTTTCTAAAAACCTTGCTTCCTGGAAGATTTTCCTGCTGATGCAGACTCCTGCTGCCCATATAGCGTTCCGATGTTCTATCCTCCAGATTCTGACGAACCAGCATCCGGAGCTCTTCCCTCTCTTCACCCTGTTGTTCAAATTGCTGCCGTGACTTCAGGGTCATCAATTTTGTCTGCAGCCCCTTGGGATCATCGATATTTTTGAACAGAAGCCCTTTGCCTGCTGTCTGAATACTGAGATCTCCCATATTGAGAATTTGCCTGAAAAGGCCCTTCACATTAACATTGACACTCTTGACCTGATCCAGAGGGACCTCTTCCTGATCTCTCCGGAAATTTCTCCAGTTAAAAAACCGACGGAATGCCGTTTTTTCATTGACCCGGTAGAGGGTCATATTCCTAAGAAAGACCTCACATCCAACGAGGAGGCCCCCGGCGGCAGAGAGCAGCAGAGACCAGGGGGATCTCTGGGACAAGATTATTCCTGAGGCAATGAGAAGGAGAGGAATCATTAGAAAGATTGAAAAACTCTTCCTGCTGGTTCTACCCTGGTATACAGCCTTACTTTTTTTGATCCTGATGCCTTTCCATGAAGATGCGGGAAAACCCGAAACAAGCCGGCCCTTTGAATCTATTCTGGGCTTCAAACCAGACCTGCATCCAGGACAGGTCTGCTGAAACCTTCTGAAACCTTCGGCCCGAAGCCTCAGGATGACGCTGTCTTCTTTCGCCGCATAGACTCCCGACTCCCGACGGGGGATGTGAAGGGTTTCTATTCCCCAGAAATCACCTGCAAAATAGACATGACTGCTCTCCTTATTCATATGAGAAACAGAGCCTTCCAAGACTAGATAAAGACTTTCAAGAACATCATTGTCAAACAGGACCTGTTCCCCTCTCAGAAATTCCTGAAGAATATATAATTCTTTCAGGGCCTCTTTTTCTTTCAGGCTCAAACCGCGGAACAGGGGATGGGAGAGAACTTTTTGATGATAAGAATCGAATATTAAAGTTTCCACACTTCAATATCGGCAGGTCTGGAAGAGTCAATTAGGATTCCTGTACGCTGCCCCTCTGAATGGCCAGAATCTCCGAAAAAAGAACCCCTGAAATGATCATGAGAGAGCCGCCGATCTGAAGCAGGGAGAATTGTTCTCCCAGAATAAAGACGGCCAGAACCACAGAGAAGACAGGTTCCAGGGAATATAAGATGGCGGCTCTGGTAGGAGTGACAGAATTCTGATACCGGGTCATCACATAAACGGCTACAACGCTGCCCAAAAGGCTGAGGTAGAGCAGGTTGGCCCAAAGGAGGGGATGGGGATTCAGGAAGGGTTTTTCAAAGAGGGGAATTAAAGCGAAGGCCAGGATTGAGGTGATTAAAAGCTGCAGAGCAGTCAATACCGCCGGGTCATCATCTGTAGACCAGAGATTCAGACAGACAATATAAACACTGTAGGACCCTGCCGAAAAGAGAGTCAGAATATCTCCCCGGTTCATGCTTCCCGACCCAAGACCTCCGGTGATGAGGGAGAGCCCCACAAAGGCTAGGACCAACCCACCCAGATTAGCCCAGAGCGGTTTCTTTTTCAAAATAAGGAACTGAAAAACAGGAACAAGAAGGGCATAAAAATAAGTGATGAACCCCGAACGGGAAGCCGTTGTGAAGCTGAGGCCAATAGTCTGCAGCCCATAACCCAGAAACATCAGGATTCCCAGAAACAGGCCCTTCAGGATCAGTCCTTTATGTAAACTGGAGATTTTTACTGGATTAATAATCAGAAAAAATACAAAAGCAGATGAAAACCGGAGTCCCATTAAAAGCAGTGGTGAGACATACTCAAGGGCCACCTTGATGGAGACAAAGGTCCCCCCCCAGATAACGGTAATGAGGACCAGGTAGAATTCTGACTGACGGGTTTTATTCATAGGGAAAAACTAACAGTTCCTGAATGATCATAGCAAGACAAAAACAGATTTCCCGGAGGGAATTCAAGATTTATTTTATATTATCAAAATTCTAAAGTAAGAGAGCAGGTTTTTAGGAACTGTGGTATTATAAAAACAAATTTTTATGTATACGATTTATAAAAGGAATTCGATCCTCATTCTTGCCTTGTTCTCTCTTTTAGGTTGTTCCTTTATTGAGCAGGAAAGCATTGCTGTCAAAAAGGGAGAGGTCGATTTAAGGGATCTAAAGAGCAAAAGTGTGACGACCCTGGACGGTGAATGGGAATATTATCCGGATGTTTTTATAAGCCCTTCCGATACAGATAATCAACAGGGTGAAAAGCTCGTCTATGCTGAAGTTCCCCAGGCATGGGATAAAGACCCACCAGGTCAGGGATTCGGTACATATAAACTGACAATAAACGGTTTGAATCCCCATGTGAACTACAGCCTGTACTTTTTTGAAAAGACATCGGCGGCCCGGTATTTTATCAATGGAACATACCTGGGCTCAGATGGTATCCCAGGTCAATCCTACGACAGAGAAACGCCAGACTATGTTCCCTCCCTTCAAACCTTCCAAGCCCCCTATGGCAGTGCAGAACTGATCGTACAAATATCAAATTTTCATTATAAAAACGGTGGATTCTGGGAATCCATACAGATGGGCGAATCATCGGTTCTACAGGAGTTCTGGATCAGAAACATACTGATCCAATCCCTGATCATCGGAGCCCTTTTCTTCATGGCTTTCTATCAACTGTTTTTATATATCTTAACCCCCCGCAACAAAGCCCCCCTATGGCTGAGTCTGGCCATAGGCCTTGTGATCATAAAAAGCTTGATCAGCGGAGAACAGATTCTGATGCATCTGCTACCCGGCAGCCCCCCAATTGTACTGATAAAACTGTCGACCCTGGCTGTTACTTTTATGGCCCCGGTTTACCTGTCCTTTATCAAAAGGATTTTCCCCTCTGAGATCCACCCCCGCATCATAAAAATAAATTATATTATTTCCATTGTGTACGGGCTGATCATCATCCTGTTCAGGCTGGATCTGGTTCAGAAAATCTACACCCCCTATCTCTGGGTCATGATGCTGGATCAATTTTATATGGCCTTTGTTTTTTGGAAAGCCTTCCATCTGAAAAGATCAGGAGCAATCTGGTCTCTCCTCGGGACTCTGGTTTTACAGATGTGCGCAGCTAACGACATCCTATATGAGCTCCACTTGATTCAGACAGCTTATATTTTGGATTTTGGGCTATTGGCCTTCCTCCTCTTCCAGACCCTCCTGAATGCCATCCGGAACAGTTCTGCCTACAAAGAACTGGATATTCTCCGGAATCAGCTGGAAAATAAAGTGGAAATGAGAACGGAAGAATTGAGAGAGGAGCGAAACAAACTGGAACGTATTGCCCGGATTGATCTTCTGACAGGACTCAACAATCGGAACTCCAGTCTTGAAATTTTCAACAGGGAGATTCAGAGATTCCAACGCTATGGAACCGGATTCGCCATCGTTCTTATAGACCTTGATCATTTTAAAAGAGTGAACGATACCTATGGCCACAGCACAGGGGACAGAACTCTTCAGATTGTTGCTGAAGAAATTAAAAAAATCAGTCGCAGTTCAGACTTCTACTTTCGTTGGGGAGGGGAAGAATTCCTTCTTCTCCTGCCGAACACGACCGAGGAGAACGCCCTGACCTATGCCGAAAAGCTGAGGCAGAATCTCGCCTCAACTCCCATTCAGGTAGAAAAAAAAACCTTTGCCGTGACTCTGAGTTTCGGCCTCTCCTCAATCAAGGAGAGGGATGAAGATCTAATACAGATCCTGAACAGGGCAGATACCGCTTTGTACAGGGCAAAAGGCGATGGCCGCAACAGAGGTTACATCTATAGTTGATTCTCAGACTTCATCCGCTAAGTCGTGGTTCATATCCACAAATTTTTCTGTAATAACAGTCAGTGCATCTTCTATAAGACAGGTTTGATCCTCTTTATCCAGACTCAATGGAGTCACTACGATTTTATAGAGAGGAGAGGTCTGCTTCAGAGGACCCTGCTTAAATTCCAAAGAACGTCCCAATTGTGCCGTCTCGGAAATATTGGCATGCTCAATCTTTAAGGAGTCGGGAACATCCTTTCGAAGACCAATACTGGTATACATGACTTCCCGTTCACCATCCACTAAGGGGCTCAAAGATAAAAGAGACCCCGAATAGGTCAAAAAGAGAGCACCCCGTTCATCAAGAGGTTCAAAATCTCCCACCTCATCCATGCCGAGTTCAATCATCTCCTGATCAAAGACATCCATCTTTTCGGCCCAACACTTCTCGAGGGCCTGTTTCG
>NZ_JAQIBL010000022.1 GCF_027859075.1 Oceanispirochaeta sp.
CTACTCTATACTTTGGCCGTCCTGGGATTGCTGAGGCAGTTTGACCGCCGGATTTTCTGAAACCTTTTTCCTGTCCTCTACCCGCTGCTCCATCTTAAAGTAGAGCAGAGGTATCAGAAAGAGGGTGATCAGTGTTGAGCTGATCAGTCCCCCGGCGATTGTCTGCCCGAGGGGGGCATACATTTCAGATCCTTCCCCGAGTCCCATGGCCATGGGTAGGATACCCAGAACGGTTGTCAATGTCGCCATCAGTATGGGCTTCAGCCGGCTGGAGGCGCCCGACAGTACGGCTGTCTTCAGAGGAATATGATCCCGGAAGCGCAGCATATTGATATAGTCAATCATAACAATGGCGTTATTCACAACGATCCCCGCCAGTGTAATGCCTCCCAGAAAGGCGATAATCGTGAGAGTGGATCCCATAAGCAGAAGAGAGAGGGCCATTCCCGCCAGGATAAAGGGAACCGATGCCATGACAATCAGGGGCTGCCTGAAGCGTTCAAACTGAATGACCATCACCATATATACCAGAAAGAGGGCTATCACCATGACCCTCAGCAGAGAGGCAAAGGCCCCGAAAGTTTCGGAGGCGCTGCCCACGAGGCGCCAGTTTACTCCAGAAGGGAACCCTTCCTCATCAATTATCCCTCTGATTCGTTCGTTGATCCCCCGGAGATCATTCCCCTTCAGGGAGGATGTGACAATCACCGAGGGCAGACGGCCGCTATGCTTGATGGAAGAGTAGGTTTCCTGAATCTTGAACTCCCCGATATTGGCAAGATTGATGTACCGGGAGGAGGCGGAAGGGACAAAGATGGTGTTCACCAGGTCTTCCCGGACAGGGTTCCCCGCATCCTCGGTGGTCAGAAAGATATTCCGATCCAATCCGGATTCCCTGAATTTCCCCACAGTAGCCCCATTGAGATGAAGCCGCAGCAACCAGGCTGTATCCCGCAGGCTGACCCCCAGGCGTCCTGCTTGTTCCGGGTCCAGACGGATGATGCCTTCTCTTCGTCCCGTAGAGATATTCAGAGAGGTTTTCTCCGTATCAGGGTCCTGGGCCATCCAGTATTCCAGACGATGGGCACTGCGGATGACTTCATCCAGATCGGAGCCTGCCAGTTCGATGCTGTATCCGCTCCCGCCGAAACTGAGATCCACCTTGGCATTGAGTCCCCCGTTTTTTACCAGAACCTTTACGTCTGGAATCCTGGCCGGGATTTCTCTCTGCAGCTGTTCCATGACTTCAAATACAGACCGCTCTCTCTGAGAACGGTATTTAAGCCGGAGAGTAACGAAGGATCTTCCCGGAGAATTGGTCAGACTCACCGACCCTTCCCGCCCGGGATAGGCCAGTTCGCTCTCCAGTTCGGGAACACTCTCCCGGATATACTCCATGACCCTCAGAGACTTGTCACGAGTCTGTTCCAGGGTATAACCATCGGGCATCTCCATATAAATATTGACTTCCCCCATATCCGTCGGGCCTAAAAATGAGAATCCCAGCAGGTTAAAAATCAACAGGCTGGTCATCAGAAAGAAAACTGCCGTGAAGATGGTGAATCCGGGGTGATGGAGAACAGAAGAGAGAGCCTTTTCATAAGCAGCATGCATCCTGTCCAGTCCCGATTCGATGAGAGACGTCAGGCGGCCGGTTCGGGATTTTTGTTCGACCTCCCCCCTTACCAGAATCAGGGATGAGAGCCAGGGAACCACCACAAGAGAAACCACCATAGCCCCGAAGATGGAAAAGATGATTGTCCAGGCCACATCCTTGAGGATGATCCCCGTGTAGTCTTTCAAAAACAGAAGGGGAATAAAGACAGCCAGAGAGGTCGTTGTGGACGCAAGCACAGCCCCTCCCACTTCGGAAGTCCCGTCAATAGCAGCCTGGAGGGCCGTCTTTCCCCGGGCAAAGTGGGAATGAATATTTTCCAGAACGACAATGGAAGAATCCACCATCATGCCGATGGCCACTGTCAGCCCGCCCAGAGTCATCAGGTTGAGAGACTGGTCTCTGATTTTCAATCCCAGAAAGGCGATAAGGATTGATAGGGGAATGGAAAGACCGACGATGAAGGTCATCCGGATATTATGAAGAAAGAAGAGAAGCACCAGGACGGCCAGAACAGCCCCGGTCAAGGCCGAATTCCTGACAGACTTCATGGACAGGGCAATATTCACTCCGTCATCATTGACGGTGCGGAACTGTATTCCAGGGATTTCGGCTTCCACCTGGGCCAGAAGCTCTCTGGCCTCCAGAATAATGCCCCGTGTATCCGCATTATTGCGGCGGATCAGGGCCACCGAGAGGGTTTCATCCCCCCGGCTGAGGGCATAACTTTCCGGTGTTTCCTGTCTGATTTCCACAGAGGCGACATCTCCCAGACTCACAGGAGTTCCATCCCGGTAGGCCAGGGTGAGAATTTCTATGTCCTCCAGCGTTCTGAACTCTCCATCGGTTCTCACATTCAGACGATAATCCCGGATCTGCACATCTCCCCCGGGAAAAGAAACACTCCCCTGGGACAAGGCCCCGTATACATCCAGAAGGGAAAGCTTCCTGGAAGCCAGAAGGTCCGGGCTGACTGTGACCCTCAGCTCCTCATCCCTGTCTCCCTGAAGGACGACTTCTGCCACTCCCTTGATTCTGGACAGACGGGGTACTACCCGGTCCCGGAGGAAGCGGGTCTTCTCTTCCACTGAGGCAGGGCCTTCGACCACAGCCACAAATACGGGCATCACATTGGAGTTGTAACGAAATATTTCAGGCTGACCGCTGATCCCATCGGGTAGTTCCGAAAGAGCCACTGATATTTTTTCACGAACCTCGGGAATCCTCAGGGCCAGATCTTCTCCCCAGTTGAACTCGATGGTGATCAAGGAGACAGAGTTCATGCTGGTGGAGGTCATGTCCTGTACATTCGCCAGGGTTCCCAGTTCCTTTTCCAGAGGATTGGTGACCTCCCGTTCCATGTCCCGGGGCGATCCACCGGGCCAGCTGGTGACGACTACTGCGGTGGGCAGCTCAATGCTGGGGATAAAATCCTGCCTGGTTCCCTGAACAGACAGGAGTCCGAACAGGACCAGAGCAATGAGGAGTATCCCGATCACAACAGGATGACGCACCGAATAATTGGAAAGAATCATGGTTCCACAATCCTGACAGCCACACCTTCGGTGAGAAAATGCTGTCCTTCCAGAATAAAGGATACATCCTCCATACCGGGAGGAACCTGAAATCCTTCATCTCCCTTGAGGGGTGGATCATATTTGA
>NZ_JAQIBL010000023.1 GCF_027859075.1 Oceanispirochaeta sp.
ATTCGAAGACACCAACTGCTACCAAAATAAGGACAAAAGCAACGGCAGCGATAATCAAAGATTTTTTATTATCCCTTAAGAAGATGGCAACCCTTTCGGTCCTTGTAAGCTCTGCTTCATTCTTTACGTTCAATTATTAACTCTCCTTCTTAACTATCAAACCTTTCGTCAGATAATTCCTATTCATTTATTTCCAAATCTTTTAAAAGTCTGGATAAGTATGTTCTTTGTATTCCCAACCTGACAGCAGCTTCAGTCTGATTGTTCTCACAATTTCCAAGTATTCTTTTTATATAATTTTTCTTAAATAAATTCACCGCCTCTTTGAGGCTTTTTCCCTTATAACCTGGAATTAACCGCTCTCTTTCCCTGGAAAGAAGAAGATCTTCCGTTTCAATCAGAAGACCATTAGATACTATGACAGCCCTCTCCATAACATTTTCTAACTCCCGGACGTTACCGGGCCAGCTGTAAGAATAGAGTATTCCCTGGGCTTCTACAGAGAGCCCTTTCACATCTTTTCTATTACGGGCCGAATATTTGTTTAAAAAATAATCACTAAGGACTTCAATATCATCGGTCCGGTCTCGCAAGGGAGGAATACTCACCGGCAGAACATTGAGTCTATAGTATAGATCCTCTCTAAAACTCCCCTTTTCCACCATGCTTTCCAGATTTCTGTTCGTGGCGGCAATGATTCTTACATCTACAAAAATAGTCTCGGAAGAACCGAGGGGCTCAAATTGTTTGTTCTGAAGAACCCGCAGGAGCTTTGCCTGAACGCCGAGGCTGATTTCACCGATTTCATCCAGAAAGATGGTACCCCCATCAGCCAGAGAAAAACGCCCGAGCCTTTCATTGGAAGCATCTGTGAAGGCTCCTTTGACATGACCAAAAAGCTCACTTTCAAGGAGTTCTTCAGGAATGGCCGCACAATTTAAGCGAACAAAAGTTTCCTTATTCCGGGGACTCCGCAGATGAACCTGTTCTGCAAAGAGTTCCTTTCCTACACCGCTTTCACCTGTAATCAATACGGGTGAATCAGACCTGGATATTTTATCGGTGATATTTAAAAGCTGATCAATCTCATCACTTTTATAAATCATCTTATGAAAACCACTGTCCGACTCTACCCTATCCTGCAGACGAAACAGCTCATCTTTAACCTTTTTGAAAGATTGGGCATTCTGGTAAGCCAGAGAAGCCTGATTTGTGAATATCTCGAGCCACTCCAGGTCTTCTTCCGTGAAATTACTCTCATTTTTTTTATTGATAACTTCAATAACACCAACACATTGATCTTTCATCCTCAGAGGAACGGCAAGGATGGAACTTGTTTTATATCCAACATCCTTATCAATTTCAGAAAAAAACCGTGAATCATTTTCTACATCATTCACAATAAGGGAAGTATTGTTCTGGGCTACCCAGCCTGCAATTCCTTCACCCATTTTGACTGTGAATTTCCTGACTTCTTCACTCTTCGTTCCCAGTGCAATTTCAAAATAAAGGAGATCCGTCTCTGAGTCCAGCAGAAGAAGAGAAGACGACTCGCCCCCTGTGAGGCGAGTCGAAGATTCAAGGATATGAGTCATAAGAGTCCGAATATCTGTATAGTTTGAATTTATAAGATTATTAATCTCAATCAGAGTTTCAAGTCTCTTTCTATCGACTTTGTCAGCAAACATAGGACAGAGTGATCAGCTTTCTTTATCCTTCAGCATATCCGCAAGAGTGTAGGTAGAATCGTCTCCATTTTCCTCATGAATATACTTGGATATTTCTTTTTTCTGCTCACGGAGTTTCAGTTCCTTAACAGAAAGAGATAATTTCTGTTTACCCGGCTGAAGTTCAATAACAGAAGCAGAAATTTTCTCACCGACTTTATATTTGCCAAGCATTTCATCTGCATCAGCATCACGATCTTCGCTGAGATTATTTTTATGTATCAAGCCCTCAATACCGCCCTGCACTTTCACAAACAAACCGAAATCGGTGATATTAGAAACTTCTCCCTCAATAATACTTCCTTTGGGATACATCCTCAGCAGCTCGGCCCAGGGATCTTCAGAAAGCTGTTTAACACCGAGACGAATACGGTGAGCTTCAATGTCTACATTGGTGATGATAACATCAATTTCTTCACTTTCTGTCAGAACAGAAGAAGGATTTTTGATTTTTTTGGTCCAGGAAAGATCGTCTACATGAAGAAAGCCGTCAATGCCTTCTTCCAGTTCAATAAAGGCACCTGCATTGGTTACTTTTTTGATCTCTCTATTCATCTTCATGCCTACGGGATATTTGGCTTCCATTTCATCCCAGGGATTCGGCTGAACCTGTTTCATCCCCAGAGAAATACGGCCGTCATGAATGTCATAACCCAGGATCATGGTTTCCACTTCATCACCGATATTCATGAGTTCTTTGGGATGTTTAATGCGTTTTACCCAGGACAGTTCAGAAATATGTGCCAACCCTTCAATGCCCTCTTCAATTTCGATAAAGGCGCCGAATTCAGTCAGCTTGGTTACTTTCCCTTTGACAACATCCTCAACCTGATAGCGGTCTTCAAAACTGGACCAAGGATCTTCGGAGAAATGTTTAAGAGACAAATTGATTTTTTCTTCTTCAGGTTCTAGGCGAATGACTTTAAGCTTGATTTCCTGCCCTTTTTTTACGTAATCCTTGGGTCTGTTGACATGTCCCCAGCTCATATCATTGATATGAAGAAGACCGTCAAATCCGCCAAGATCGATAAACGCTCCAAAGGATGTAAAACTTTTTACAGTACCAGTGACTTCGTCATTGACAGCTGTTTTTTCAAAAAATTCTTTCTTGGCTGCAGAAAGTTTCTCTTCAAGCAACTCTCTTCTGGAAAGAACAATATTTACTTTCTTATCGTTATAAAGTCGTTCAATATAAAATTCTGATTCAAGGCCTACATAATCTTCAGGCTCTTCAATTCTATGAAGATCCATTTTTGAAATAGGAATAAAGGCCCGTACTTCAATACCAAGATCTACTTCAAATCCACCCTTGATGGACTTCACAACTTTACCTTTTATAGTTTTATGATCCTGAAAGGCATCACGTAGTTCTTTCCAAATGACCTTTGCATCAGCTTTTTTCTTTGAAACAACGATCTCTCCGTTTTTGCCTTCTCTTTTAACAAGAACAACCGAAACGTTTTCACCTATAACAGGAGCTTCTTTGAACTCGGCAAGTGGTATTTTTCCTTCAGATTTATAGCCAATATCAATAAATACAAATTCACTGTCAACCTGAATGACATAACCATCGACCAGCTGTCCTTCTTCAAGCTGGTCCATAGCTTTCAGGTATTCTTCCTGAAGTTGTGTTTGGCTGTTGTTCTCTGCTGCAGCAGCATCCGTCTTTCCCATACCGTTACGTTCTCCTGAATTACATAAATTCTTTAATTAGATCTGTTACTTTCTCACATACTTGCTCTAAGGTCAAGGCAGAGGTATCTAAATATAGGGCTCCCTCTGAGAGGATCAGACTGCCCTCTTTCTTATTTCTATCGATGACATCACGGCTGCGGATTCCCTCCAGGATTTCATTATATGTCAGACTGCTGACACCCTGCTTAAAGCGCCTCTCGGCCCTTATTTCGGGGGAAGCATCCAGAAAAACCCGAACTTCTGCCTGGGGGAAAACAACGGTTGTCATATCCCGGCCTTCTGCAACAAGATCAAGAGAACGGCTGACTTCCCTCAGGGTATCATTGACAATATGCCGTATAGATACGATAGCGGAAACCTGAGCCACAATTCGGTCAACATCATCACTGTGAAGAAGATCATCGACGTCTTCCCCATCCAGAAATAAACGGGTATTCCTAATTTCCATTTTTGCATTTCCAGCTATTTCTACCGCCTTGCTTTCATCATCAAAACCAAGATTTTTTCTGATTAAAAGGATAGAAACAGCCCTATAAAAATTCCCTGAGTTCAGATTAAAATAGTTCATATTCCGGGCTATAGTTGAGGCAATACTGCTTTTACCGACTCCCGCTGGTCCATCAATGGCAACGATCATTTCCGAGGTTTTCCTGTATTGTTCTTCTTATTCTCAAGAGCCTGTTTTTTAAGCTGGTCAACTTCTCTGGCAGTCAGTTTCCTGAAGTGGCCGGAAGCCAACCCGGTGAGTTTAATTGATCCGACTCTTATTCTGTGAATGCTCTTCAAGGTAATATTCCTGGACAGGAAAACTTTTCTGAGTTCCTTATTCTTACCTTCTTCCAATACAATATGAACCGTACGGGCACCCTTGAAAATATACTGTTTCAAACGGAAAAACTCACCGTCGACGGAAATTCCTTTTTTAAACTGTTCCATCAATTCCCCGGGGATTTCCTTCTTGGTTGTAACAACATACTCTTTTTCTACATGGGATGAAGGATGTGTCATCAGCTTTGAGAAATCACCGTCATTCGTAAAAAAAAGAAGACCAGAGGTCATATAGTCCAGACGTCCGACATTGTATAGCCGCCGGTTTGATGCATCAGCGAGGAGGTCAATGGCCAGAGGTCTTCCATCACGGTCCTGATTGGAGCATATAAACCCGGATGGTTTATGAAGAGCGATATAAACATGCTCCTTTTCGGGATGAACCGGATGTCCGTTGTAATAAACTTCATCTTCATTAGATACTTTTGTACCAGCCGTCAAGACAGCCTTCCCGTTGACCGTAACACGGCCTTCGCTGATATATTCTTCACATTTTCTCCGGCTGCCGACGCCACAGCGTGCCAGATAGACCTGCAATCTCAGCAGTTCTTCACTTTTATCCATTTAATTCAAACCTTTTCTGTTCCACCTCATCTAGTTTAGGTAGATCAGCAATACTTTTTAACCTGAATAGATTCAGGAATTCTTTAGATGTTCCATACTGAATTGGTTTTCCAGGGACATTCTTTTTTCCGACCTCTTTAATTAGAGTCCGCTTTAAAAGGAGGCGGATCATGCCGTCCGAACTGACTCCCCTGAGATTCTCTATTTCAGCCTTCGTGAGCGGTTGAGAATAGGCGATTATGGATAATGTTTCCATAGCTGCTCTAGATAATTTCTCTTCGTTCTTCTTTCCATAATAATCTTTTAAATTATCCCAGAGTTCTTCTTTGGCAGCAAGAATATAACCATCCTGGACTTCATTCAGTGTGACACCGTGTTCATCTCCGGAATAATGATTTTTGAGTTCTTCAAGAACTTCTTTGATCACATCCCGCGAGAGTCCGCTTACCTTAACTAAATGCTGAACATTAACGGGTTCACTTTCTAAGAAAAGTGCTGCTTCAATTATCGATCGTTCCTGGTTGAGATTCATTTCTATTTCTCTCTTCTTCCGTTTTTCTGGCCTTTATCATAATATCCCCAAAAAGCCTGTTCTGAAAGACCATTATCAGCCTCATTTTAACAGATTCCAGGACAGCCAGAAAGGCACAGACAATTTCCATTATAGATTCCGGGTTTATAAGAATATCTGTAAAACCGAATTCTCCCTTTTCTTCCAGCAGTTCCTGAATCAAGGTAATTTTTTCATTGACAGTCACTTCTTCATATAGATTGACAATGGCTTCCTGAGTCAGCGAACTCATAACAGCTGCAAAACTCTGAAGGAGTTCCCAGACATCGACTTCCTCCCAGAGATCTTTCTCATCAGCAAAGGGGAGCATTCTCTGGTTTTTCTTTCTCTCAATCACCCACTCGGTGGATTTTTCCTGTTCTGTCATGAGTTCGGAAAGTTTTTTATATTTTTGATAATCAATGAGCTTGGCTACAAGTTCCTCCCTGGGGTCTTCAATCTCATCGGAGAAATCGACCTCCACAGGAAGGAGCATTCTGGACTTTATATACAACAGTGTGGCTGCCAGGAGATAGAATTCTGTGATATTCTCCAGATTGACACCAGTTGTGTATTTAAGGAATGACAGATACTGTTCTGTAATGGAAGAAATGGGGATATCATAGATGTTCACTTCGTTCTTCCTGATTAAAAAAAGCAGAAGATCGAGAGGCCCCTCAAACTGATCTAATTGAAAAGTGACATGTTCACTCATTTTCTGATTCTCCAGGAGTCCAAAAACCAACGGCTCCAACAGATCGATTTCTTTGACAACGAATACCCTGATCCTTCCTGATATCCAGAGATTCCCGGAGCCTCTTATATTCTGGATTATCTCTGGGAAACAGCTCCAGAAGGGGTGTCAGAACAAAGGCTCTCTCATTCACTCCGGGATGGGGCAGTGTCAATCGATCATCCTTCCGATGCTCATCACCAAAAAACAGGATATCCAGGTCCAGGGTCCTGGGTCCCTTGGGAACTTCAATACTGCGCTTTCTTCCCAGAAAAGCTTCAACCCTCTGCAGATCAGACAGCAATTCATAAGAGCTACCCTTATATAAACCGGTAAAAACCATATTATAAAAGGGGGGCTGATCTAACAGGATCATCGCTTGTGTTTCCCAGAGAGAAGAAAAATCGGCATCAACAAGAATTGAATCAAGAGCATCCCAGGCGGCATGCAGATTGTCAAAACGGTTCCCTAAATTGGAACCAACTCCGATATAAACTCTTACGGCCTTCAAATCAATCAGAAAAGTCCTTCCTTAATTTTCTTGTCAGCAACTTTTATATCATCCTCAACGATCTTAATCACCTTACCAGCGGTCTTCTTCTCTACTTTTTCCGCTTTTTTTTCTTCTTTTTTTACCGGGTCTTTACCGGGAAACATAATCTGTCTGAGCTGAATCAACAGCTGATCTGCCACCAATTCGTTTTCTTCCAGATATTTTTTAACATTATCCCGTCCCTGCCCTATTCTTTCTTCTCCCATGGAATACCAGCTGCCGCTCTTCTGAATTATATCATATTTCAGAGCGGCATCCATCAAACTGGCACTGGCAGAGATCCCCTTACCGAAGATGATTTCTAATTCCACCTTCCTGAAAGGAGGGGCAACCTTATTTTTAACAACCTTGACACGGACTCTATTACCAATGGCGTCTTCCTGTCCTTTGGCCATTGTTTCGATCTTACGGACTTCCAGCCGTACTGAGGCATAAAATTTCAGGGCATTACCACCGGTTGTTGTTTCCGGGTTCCCGAACATGACACCGATTTTCATTCTGATCTGATTGATAAAAATAAGACAGGTATTAGACTTGGATATTATTCCTGTCAGCTTTCTGAGAGCCTGACTCATAAGCCTGGCCTGCAAACCCACATGAGAATCTCCCATATCGCCTTCAATCTCGGCACGAGGCGTTAAGGCTGCCACCGAGTCAACAACAATAATAGCAACCGCACCTGAGCGAACCAGTGATTCGGTGATTTCCAGAGACTGTTCTCCCGTATCTGGCTGGGAGACCCATAATTCATCGACATTAACACCAAGTCCCCGGGCATAAGCCGGATCTAACGCATGTTCTGCATCGATGAAAGCAGCAATTCCGCCCTGCTTCTGTGCTTCTGCGATAGCATGGAGAGCCAGAGTTGTTTTACCAGAGGATTCAGGGCCATAAATCTCGAGAATTCTTCCCTTAGGAAAGCCGCCGACACCCAGGGCTTCATCCAGGAGAATAGAACCCGAAGAAATGGTCTCGATTTCCACGAGAGGCTGATCACCCATTTTCATGATAGACCCTTTACCATACTGTTTTTCTATCTGAAGCCGCGCCGCTTCAATAGCCTTATTTTTATCATCCATATTTTTATCTGCCATGATTGTCCTCCCTGGAAAAATGCTTTTGATTGAATACCCGTTCTGTGTTTCCGATTATAATACAGGAAATCCGGCCTTCCTGCTTCATACATTTTGCATAATTATGGTAAATGACAAAAACACTTAACATATGTTTGCTGGTAATATAACAGTAAAGCTATTAAGGATCAACAATATTCCGAACTGAAGTGACATTGATTCGAAATCGGCTCTTATCCAGAACATCAATCTGTCCCAGAATTTCCAGCGGCAGGGCACTGTCCAGCCGGACTTGAAAATCGGTATAGGAGGGAACGATTCCTTCCAGAATTTGTGCCGTATCATAACCGACTAGAAAATCAAAGTTCATTCCAGGTTCTGTCATTTCCAGATTGGATATCCTCCCCTTCCAGCGGATAAAACACTTGTTATATAGATAAGGATTTTCCTGTACCGATTGATACAGATAGATGTTGGAAAAAGATGTTAAATCAGGTGTCTTTAAATATCCTTCCAGAATGCGGGCTCTTTGTTTTGCCGATTCGGAAGCATTGGAATAGAGAACCCGGTTTATTTCATACTGAGCCCGGTTATCCTTGTAATCATCAAAATAGGACTGGGCCGTTTTCAAGCTGGTCATGATCTGGTCTTCACTCAGATTGAATATAAATCCCTTGGGATTATCATCTGTTAATTTTTCTTTTTTCAAATCTTTGAACATATAAGACAAGTTTTCACGGGATGGAATGTCCTGATGTGACAGGAGCTCAGAAATGGAATCTTTTTGCATATACACAAAAGGGACAGCCGCGGCGACGAGTATGACAAGGAGGAGCCATAAGGGAAGGGGTTTTCTGATTTTTGGTAAAAATGAGAGAAAGTTATTCCGCAAAAGAAATTGATCGAGCGCGTCGGAATCGGATATTTTTCTAATCCTGTCAAGGCCTTTTTTGGCTTCCTTGCAAGAGGAATCAATATCGAGTATCCCCAACCACAAACGGACCGCTTCGGTTGTGTCTTTTTTCCGCAGGGCCAGAGAGGCAAGGAACAATCTGGGTTCAACGGCCTTACGGTTCACTTGGACAGCCCTTTTTAAATAGGTATCAGCCCCTCCGTTATCCCCATTCCGAAGACACGCGATACCCAGGATATAGTAGAATTGATAGTTTTCCAGAAAGAGAGGAACCTTAGGTTCCAGAGTACTGACAACTTTTCCATTCTGTCCAGTTCTGAGAAGTTTATAGGCTTTTTTAAGTGTCTTATTGTAAATTTTCATAGTGAGACAATTTCTGCTTCAATTTCTCCAGTTCTTCTTCAAAATATTCTGTTTGAGAATTATAGACCGGATCATCTGTTTTTAGAAGCGTATTGACCTCATCAACCAGTTTATCAATCAGGTCCAGATCATACTGCAGTGCATAATTGAGAATAATGTTATCCCCCGTGGGTACTGTAATGGAAGGAAGGGCGGTATTATCGTTCTTCTTCTGATCTTCCGAACTGACAGGACCTCCTACGGTTAATGCATACTGAACCGAAATCTCTGTTCCGGGAGGAATGGAAAGAGGATTGTAATAGACCGCGGCAGCAGAATCATTAATGGAATAGGGAAGTAAAGAAAAATCTCGGCCTTCTCTCAGATTAAAGTCCCAGTCGCTGTCATTCAGTCTTTTCCAGTTGGCAAAGATGATTTGATCTGGTTTCCGGTCTCCGAGAGGAGTAAAGGTGAGCTGACTGCCTGTATCGGCAGCAGGAAAGGTTCCCCAGTAGGCAGGTACATCTGCAGCGGTCCATCTTCTTTCCGAATCGACAGGGAGAGATCCTTCCACAGAAAAATCCGGCCCGTCAGAAATATATGTATCAATCAGTTTTTTCAATCCGATGGATATATAGTTTTTTGAAAGATTGCGTACGGTGAGGGTGACCCTGAATCCCTTAATTCTGTGATCAGTCTGAACCGACTGAGTCACATGAAGGATATTATTGCTCCAGTGTGCGACGACCAGCCCCGAATGCTCTTCTACATGCTGGTTGAAGAAAGAGTTTTTCTGGAGCCGGTAAGTTCTGTTATCCAGAACTAGATCTGTATAGGATGTCCGATCATCCCTGTCTTCAAAAAGGGATTTGACTTTTCCATCCTGGCTATAAAAGAGACTCCATACCCCATCCTTCTCGTTAAACACAATTCTTGAAGAATTATCTTTTACTTCCAGAGCATTTACAGCACTGACCAGGGAGAGCAGGCAGATTATCAATACATTTATTTTAATCTTATTCATCCCTGCTGCCTCCGGACATTCCCTTCAAGAGCTTTTCTTTCAGCTGCAGAGACACCTCCTTCAACTCCAGGAGTTTCAATCTGTTTTCATATATTTCTCTTGTCCGGGTGAGTTCAATCAATTTTTCCTGATACACAGCCAAAGCCTGATTGAATTCTTTTTCCTTTTGCTCATAATCACCGGTACTCTTCATAAACTCCTCATGACTCCATTGAAGGAGCTTTAGAAGTTCTTCTTCTCTATAGCGATATTCTATAAGGGATAATCTATACCGGGAGGCTTCTGTTTTAACACTTCTGGGGTAATTTTCCAGAAGGTTGTTATATATTTCTCCAGCTTCATCAAAGCGGCCCATAAAATAAAGAGCCTCCCCTACCCAGAAAAGGCTGCTGGAGGCAAAGGGACTGTCAGGAAAGGATGTCAGAAAAGAAGAGTAATAATGAATGATTTTGTCGTATTCTTCCTGGAGAAAAAGGATTCTCCCCTTAAAATACCGGGCATCCTCGTTATATTTATGTGTTGGATACTGAATCAGAAAATTTTCCAGGATCTGGGAAGAACGAACAAGATCATTCGTCTCCAGAAAACACCTGGAAAGCCAGAACTCGGCGTCTCCGTGAATACTGATGGAATCCGTATCATCCAGGACAGTCTGAAAAAGTCGAGAAGACTGTTCATATCTACCTTCTTTGAACAGATCTAATCCAAAGAGAAATTCATCCTCAAGAGATTCAGAAAAAACGACAGCCTGCACTGCCAGAAATATGCACAAGACCAATAACGTGAAACGCAGAGCTTTCCATTTCATCAGACAATACCTCACAGTTCAAACATCGGTATCAGGGTGCTTAAAGTAAAACTCCATTGTACATGAGTTAACAATTTTTCATATAAGACAGTTCTTCTGCAGGATCAGCGGCTCCAAAAAAAGCGGATCCTGCCACAAAAACATCGATGCCGGCGTCCTTGGTTTCCTTGATTGTCTCCCGGTTGATACCGCCATCCACAGCGATCTCATAGCTAAAACCCCTATCAGATTTCAAAGCAGCAAGGGTTCGTACTTTTTCGAGACATTCCGGGATGAGAGACTGTCCACCATATCCCGGGTTTACCGTCATGATGAGTACAAGGTCCAAAAAAGGGAGGAGTTCACTGATCATTGCAACCGGTGTGGATGGAACGATGGATATCCCCGCCCTGGCACCACCGGCTTTGATTAACTGTATGGTCCTGTGAGCATGAACAGAAGCTTCAGCATGAAAGGTGATATAATCAGCTCCGGCTTCCAAAAAAGAAGTCACATGATTTTCCGGCTTTTCTATCATGAGATGAACATCCAGAGGCAGATCTGTCAGGGAGCGGACAGCTCGGACCATCTGTGCACCAAAACTGATTTCGGGAACAAAAGAACCATCCATGACATCAAGGTGAACCCAGTCACCGCCAGAGGCCTCAATAAGGCTTATTCCCTCATGGATTCTGGAAAAATCGGCTGCCAGGATTGATGGAGCGCATTTAGTTATTTTCATTTTATTATTATACTGATATCTGTTTTTTTGTAAAACTGGATAAAGAACATTAAATTTCAATGTTTGATCAATTTAGTTTTTATCAGAAAGACCAGATTTGTTGACTAAAGTGAAGGGACAAGTATAATGAGAAAGATGCAATTATGCATTTACCTGAGATTTAGAATAAACAGGAATGAGTGAAACAGAGCTTAAAAAGAACATAGATGAGCTTCTCGAAGACGTTTATCGTTCTACCGCAGAACGTGATATGGATAAAGCTATGTCTCAATTGGATGAGGCTTATTCCATTGACTTTGACCGTATAGAACTGGCAGGGCACCTCAGAGTGCTTAAATTCTGGAAAGAACGCTGGAATAGAATGGCCGAGTTTTCAGGCTTATACGAAAAGGGTGATTACCTTCTGAAGCAGTGGGATCAGTTTACCGATTGGTATTCGGCAAATGACAGCGAAGCTCCTGAAAAAGGGATTGTATCCCTGAAATACATGGTTCATTCGGAGGCATTGGGCTGCTATGAGCAGCTTCATCTGGATGATAGTAATGATTTGGAGCTGCTCCTTGGAATCGGAAGATGCAACAAGGTGCTGGGGAACTATGAAAAAGCAGTCAGCATCCTGGAAAGGGGTGTAAAAAACAGCAGAGAGAATCCTGTGATTCTTGCTGAGTTGGCTGATACGTATGCACTCATAGATGAAATGCGGGGTGCAAAAATATTCTTTCGTGAAGCTTTTTATTTAGACCCGGACCAGGTAGATTTAAACCACCTGGAATCTGGTTTGATAGTGAAGTTGATCGAGAAAGTATCCGGAACCGGTATTGATTTGAAATACATTAAAGATTGGCTACCTGTTTATGGGGTGATCTTTGGAGTCTTCAATATTAAAAGAGAAATGAGACCCATTGAGTATGGAAAACTCAAGCAGTCCATTTTTTCTCTTCAGAATGAAATCCGGCAGAATAGCGAGAACGGGAAACTGGTACCCCGTTTAATAAATAGGTATTTCTGGCTTATTGATCATTATATAAGCATTAAAGAAGATAGAAAAACGATTGACGAGGTCCTGATGAATATCAAACTGCTAAATCCGTCAATATACCGCCAGTACATCAATTGAGTGTAGGAGTTTATAAAAGTTATGTCAGACGAAATGATCAACAAGATTAATGATTTATTAAATGAGGAAAAGTGGACACGAGCCACTCTCAGTAACTATACAATCAAAAATTTTGAAGAGCTGGATGAGTCGGTAGAAGAAATTATGACTTCCGATACACAGGATGAAATCAGAGATCTATGCGAACAGCACCTGGATCATTCCAAAAACAGCATCATTGCCCTTTATATTTCCGGAATTATTTCACTGCACAAGCAGCAGATTGATGACTCCCATCTGGTGGAGCTCATCAATATTTTTTCGGGGAATCATAAATGGAATATTGTTGAATTTCTGTGTGATAGAATTCTTAAATTCGGTGAAAACAAGATGGCCCTTAAAGTCCTTACCGAGTGTTATGCCAACGAAGACCGTCAAAACGATGTCTATGATATATGGGAAAGGCTGATCAAGATTGATTATAATGAAGCTGACATTGTCAAAAAACTGGCAGAAAAGAAAGAAGCCGATGGCAAGATTGATCAGGCAATTGGCTACTACAAAAAAGCCATACACAGATACATCAATAAGAATTTGTTTAACAATGTAAAAGACATTTGGGGAAAACTCATTGAGTTGAACCTGGACGATCTGGAGTTTTTTCTCATTATTGAAAAGAAAATTGCAAAGACCATGTCTCCTGAGAAGTCAACTATCCTTCTGGAAGATATATATCCAGCCATTCAGGAAAAAGAGGAATGGCAAACAGCCATTGATATCCTCAAACTGATTCTTCAGTATGATTCCAAGAATCCCTGGGCCCGTAAAGAAATTGTAAACTGTTATAGAAGCCGTTTTGAAGGCCATAGTCAGCTGGAAGAATACATCAAACTGTCCAACCTCAATCAGAGTTGGAGAAATATCACTGAAGCCATATCTGACTTTGAAAAACATATTTCCTTTGATGCTGGTAACTTTGTTTACCATAAGACATGGGGTGTGGGTGTTATCAGAGACATCAAGGGTGATCAGATCACAATAGACTTTTCAACCAATCGGGGGCATACAATGTCTCTGAAAATGGCGGTAAATGCCCTGATCAGTCTGACAAAATCTCATATCTGGGTACTCAAAAGCATTTTACCGAAACAGAAACTCCACGATAAGGTTAAAAAAGATATCCCCTGGACTCTTAAAACCGTTATCAAGAGTTTTGACAATGCGGCTGATATGAAAAGGATGAAAGCAGAGCTTGTCCCTGCTGTTCTGACCCAGGGAGAGTGGTCCAGCTGGAGCACTGAGGCCAGAAGGATTCTGAAAACAAATGCAGATTTTGGAAACATGCCGGAAAAACTGGATCTCTTCATGGTCCGTGATAAGCCTATTACTTTTGAAGAAAAAACATTCAACCGATTCAAGGCTGAAACAAACTTTTTTGACAGATATCAGACCATTCTTGAATTCATGAAAGAATCTGATCCTGATTCAGACTATTTTTCTGAAATGTTTAACTATTTTACCGCTTTTTTGAAAACAGCAAATGTGAATGAGCAGGTGGTTTGTTCTTATCTGTTTATCAAAAATATCATTCAGGATTTCCCCTTTCTCAACCCCGGTATAAATTATACCTTCAAAGAAGTCTTTGATGATATTGAAGACCTTGATGCCATGTTCCGCGCCATTCAGTATGCCGATCTGAAAAGGGATTTTCTCACCGATGTTAAGTTGAACATTGAAGACTGGCATAATTATTACATACAGCTCTTTCCATACTATCTGAACAAGTCAGTCATTGAGGATCTGATCAACAATGGATTTGATGCAATGGTCAAAGATAAACTTCTGGATATCATGACTCATTTTAGAGAGTTCAGGGAAGCATTTCTCTGGATAGCCCGTTCGGCAGTCGATGAACCCTGGTTTCAGCCCATTGGTATTCCTTATGAAAAGATTCTGATTAATATGATTCACTTGCTGGATATTACATACCGGGATATCAGCAATAAACGGAACGTAACAGAAAACAAAAAATTGAATAGAGCCATCCAGACCTACCTTTTTAAAGAACACAGGCTTGAAGATTTCATTCTCAGCGGAGATGAAGACACGGTCAGCCGTTTGTTTACTCTCTTACAGGATGTAAAAGAAATGGATGTGACTGTCAAACTGGGTATACGTCAGAAGATCAAAGTTAAATATCCAAATATCAAATTTCTGGGAGAACTTGAAGAAACACCAACGACGGTGGCATCAAGATCCCTCATTGTGCTTGAATCAAGTATGAGAGAGAAACAGAAAGAGCTGAAACATATATTAGATGTTGAGGTTCCCCAAAACTCCAAGGAAATAGGTATTGCCATAGAAATGGGAGACCTGAAGGAAAATGCTGAATATAAGGCAGGAAAAGAAAAACAGGAATCTCTCAATATACATGTAGGAAAACTGAAAGAGGGAATTGAGAAAGCCAAGGTTTTTGACCCTTCCACTGTGGATCTCAAAAAGGTTTCTTTTGGTACCAAAGTTACACTGCTCAATCTTCTGGAATCCAAAGAAGAGGTTCTTACAATTCTGGGCCCCTGGGAATCAGACCCATCCAATAATATTATTTCTTATATTTCACCCTTTGGAAGTGCCGTAATGGGTGTAATCTTGAATGAAGAGACAAGCTTTACGATCAACGAAAATAAATATTCATACAAGATCGTGAAAATCGAAAAAGCTGATATGCTGGCATAGCATAAAAGTTACTGAATATAAAAATGGGCTGCCTTTCAGGCAGCCCGCTTTATTTATAATCCTATATATTTTTTAAAAACCCTTAATCCTTCCAGGGAAAGATGGTTCCTTTGAGTGTTCTTGTACCCACTTTCTCCCGTTCCTCACGAATCAAGGCATTCCAGGGTATCTTTTTTCTATCTGCATCAGGATTCTCTTCAAGGTAATCGTATTTGAAAATGAGAAGCTTCATACAGCTTTCCTGTAATATCAGAATTCCCCCTATTCCCGGAAGGATGAAAGCAAGAGCGAAAGAAAGAATGGTATTGACAATGATAGCCAGAAAGAGCACCAGGGCAGTTCCTGTATTATCAAAAAACAAAATGAAACTCTTTTTCAGAATCTTGATCATGTTTTTGTCCAGATTATTCATGACCGGGAAGAAAAATAGGATGGCTATGGAAACAATGACAGAAATCCAGAATAGAAAAGCCATACCGATCAATCCCATGATGTTTCCCAGGGCTGAATAAAACTGAAAACCCGTAAAACAGATAAAATAGAAAAACAGGGCACCAGCTCCCAGAATGAGGCTTTTTTTCCAGCTTTCCTGAAGGTGGCCGATGATGTCTTTCAATTCGGGGGATTTATAATGGACTAAATCCCTGACATAGGCCGAAACAGCTCCTATGTAGACAAATATAAGCAGAATACTGCTGACCAGGGATAAAACACTCAGCACAGGAATCTGAATCAGGGTTTTGGGAAGGAAGACAGGAATGGCGAGAAGCAGAATCATCACAAAATTGATCAACAGAAGGCGGCCCATGTTGTCCCAGGCATCCCAGAACGCTTTATTTAACATAAATAGAATCATTATTACTCCTGAATCCGGTTCACTCACTAGAACGGGATGGTTATTTTATTTTTTACGGGACTTAATCCCGGTCTATGCCTTTCAAAGAGCAGGATATTCTTTTTCGACTCTGATCCACTTCCAGAATACGGACCATCAGTTTTTGAGCAACCTTCATCACATCCGACGGATTGGATATATAGTGATCTGACATCTGGCTTATATGAATCAAACCATCCTGATGTACACCCAGGTCAACAAAGGCACCAAAGGCCGTAACATTGGTAATGATACCAGGCAGAATCATTTCTTCTTTTAGATCTTCAATACTGTGAACCTCATCTGAGAATTCAAAACTTTTAAATTCTTGTCTGGGGTCCCGGCCCGGCTGCTCCAGTTCCTTGATAATATCACGGATGGTTTCGACACCCCGTTCTTCTGATGTGAGCTCTCCCAGAGAAAGAGATTTCAAAATGGCAGGATCATCAATTAAATCGGCAAGGCTCCTGTTCACCCTCTTGCAAAGAGTATCGACAAAAGGGTATTGCTCGGGATGAATCCCGGTATTATCCAGGGGGTTGGCAGCATCGCGAATTCTTAAAAATCCTGAAGCCTGTTCAAAACATTTATTTCCCACCCCTTTTACTTTTTTGATCTCTTCCCGTGATTTAAAGGGACCCTTTTCATCTCTGTAGGCCACTATGGCTGCCGCCGTTTTGGAATTCATGCCCGAAACATAGGACAGAAGCTTCTCACTGGCCGTATTCAATTCGACACCAACAGAGTTCACACAGTGCATAACCACCTCATCCAGAGCCGTTAATAATGACTTCTGATTGACATCATGCTGATACTGTCCCACTCCGATGGATGAAGGATCCAGTTTCACAAGTTCTGCCAGAGGGTCCATCAGTCGCCTGCCGATAGAGACAGCCCCTCTGACAGTCAGGTCATAGTCTGGAAACTCTTTGCGGGCAATCTCTGAGGCAGAATAGATGGAGGCTCCACTTTCATTGACAAGAACGACAGGGGTCGATTTCAGACAGGCCAGGGACGAACAAAATTTTTGTGCCTCCCTACCCCCCGTACCATTACCCACAGCCACGGCTTCAATCTTAAATCTACTGACTAATTTTGAAATTTTATCTTCCGATTCCGCCGTTTTATTATGGGGGACAAGAGGATAGATGACACCATCATAGAGCAGCTGCCCCTGAGGACTGAGACATACAATCTTACACCCGGTGCGAAGACCGGGATCGACAGCCAGGATGGCTTTTTGACCCAGGGGAGATTCCATGAGGAGAACTCTCAAATTTTCTGAAAAGACACGAATGGCTTCACTGTCTGCATTTTCCTTCAATCTTTTTCGGTTTTCCGATTCGAGAGAGGGTGCCAGGAGTCGTTTGTAACAGTCTTTTTCCATGGTATGAAGAAAATCAGTCCAATGAGTGCTTTTCACAGGACTGATCTGACCCAGGGCTGTCAAAGCCTGTTCCGCCTCTGGGCGAACCGTCAGCTTCAAAAAACCTTCATCAGCTCCCCTGTACATTGCCAGAACACGATGGGAGGGTGCGGAAACAGCCCGCTCTTCTCTATTAAAATAATCCCGGTATTTTTGTCCCGCTTCTTCTTTCCCTTTCACTGGTTTGACCTGAAAAATTGATTTTCCTGTGTAGATGGTTCTCAGTTTCTTTCTGACAAGAGCTTCTTCGTTCAATTTATCTGCCAGGATATCCGATGCTCCCTTTAGAGCCTCTTCCCAGCTTGCCATCTGATCCTGTTTTCCATAGAAGCTCTCCCTGTTTATGTCAGAGAGAGCACAGTTTTTTATGATCATTTCGGCCAGAGGTTTCAGCCCTTTTTCCTCAGCTGTCATTCCCCGTGTCTTTTTCCTCGGTTTAAACGGCAGGTAAAGATCTTCCAGGATGGAAAGTTCTCTGGTTTTTTCAATAGAATCTCTGAGGGTATCAGTCATTTTGCCCTGAGAATCGATGGATTTCAGGATGGCAGCTTTCCTTTTTTCAAGTTCTTTCAGGGATTCTGCGGCTTTTAATATAGAAGAGATCTGAACCTCATCAAGGTTACCTGTCCTTTCTTTTCTATAACGTGCCATAAAGGGTACTGTAGCCCCTTCTTCCACCATAGTCAGAACATTAGTAATGATTCCTTCCGGAAGGGAATGGTTGCGTGCTATTTCTTTTATGATTGTCATTCAGACAGTATAAATGGTTATGAAAAAATATCAATATTAAGGGAAAGAACTGGTATTCATATTATCTACTCTCTCACCCAGCTGATTCCAAGAACATCTCCGACTAAACACAGTTTGACAATCTCGCTCCAGCGGCTTGTGTCGCGGTCAGTGCGCGATCTGATCCTGATATAGACAACATCACCTTTCAGTTCAGAGAGTAGCAGGGATGATTCTTTTGTCGTCCAGTTCTGACGGGAATCGGTAAACTGAAGATCCAGGGCGGATTGGATTTCATAAGAACCTGCTGATCGGCTGCCTTCCCATCTCAAGGTATAGGGAAGTTTGGCAATGGGAGCATCGACAATGATCTTGGGGCGGCTGATATAATATTCATCGATAAAAGTGCTTTTTTCTTCTATAATATTATCTGTAGACCGGCAGTTTGTCAGAAATAAAACGGATGGGATCAAAAGGAAAATCCAGCACTTTTTATATACATATTTTAACATATTGTTCATAAAATAATTTATCCAAAATTTGATTTTTCACCAATATAAAGAAAGCAGCAGGGTCTGTAAAGGGATGACCTGACAATCCTGTAGGAATGAGTGAAAAGGGACTTCTTTCTTCTGCGTTTTAGTAATAAAACTTGACACTTAACCGTTTGAAAAGTAACCTTAATTAAAGAATTTTATGAAGTTCTTAAGGAGAACGTATGAAAAAACTAACTATTCTTTTCACTGTCCTTTTAATAATGACAGCATCTCTTTTTGCCGGTGGTAGCAAGGAAGCTCCTGCTCCAGCCGCAGCAGAAGAAAAAAAGATGGAAGCTGTTGTTGAAAAAACGTCAGTTACAATGGTAACAGATGTCGGTGGCGTCAATGACCAGTCCTTCAACCAGTCAGCCTGGGAAGGTCTGCAGAGAGCAGGAAATGAGCTCAATCTTGATGTTTCCTATAAAGAATCCAAACAGAATGCAGACTATATGCCCAATATGGAAAGCGCTCTGGATGATGGAAACGACCTGATCTGGGGTATCGGATTCATGATGGCCGACGCTATCATGGAAGCAGCTCAGAACAATCCCGATCAGAAGTATGCCATTATAGACAGTGCCTTTGAAGACTCTCCTCCCAACCTTGTTGGTGTCGTTTTCCAGGCAGCCCAGGGTTCCTATCTGGTAGGTTATATCGCCGGAAGAATGACAGAAACCCAAAGAGTAGGTTTTATCGGAGGAATCAAGTTTTTCCTGATTGAAGAGTTTGAATATGGTTTCAAGGCTGGTGTAAAACAGGCCGGTGCCGATATTGAAGTAATATCCCAGTATGCCGAGTCCTTTACTGATGCCGCTAAAGGCAAGAGTATTGCCAACAGCATGTATCAGCAGGGTGCGGACATTATTTTCCACGCTGCCGGCGGTGTTGGAAATGGTTTGATTGAAGCAGCCAAAGAACAGGGAAAATGGGCGATCGGTGTTGACCGGGACCAGAACGACCTGGCTCCCGACAATGTACTTACCTCAGCCATGAAAAGAGTTGACAATGGTATCTTCAACCTTTCCAAAGATCTTGCCGAAGGCAATTTCCCCGGCGGTACAACCGTTGCATACGGTCTGGCTGAAGGCGGTGTAGGTATTGCTCCCAGCAGTTCAAAACATGTTCCTGCCGACATCCTTGCAGATGTTGAAAAACTTGAGAAGATGATCATCGCTGGAGAATTTGTTGTTCCCAATACAGCAGACAGCTATGAGGCTTATTCTGTTGTTGAGATAAAATATTCAGTTTACAATAAATTAATTGCAAATGACCCTGCCCTGCGGCAGGGTCAATTTCTTTCTGGAGGGAAGTCTTTGAATAATTATGATTTCGACCAGATAGCCGTAGATATGAGAGGGATAACACAGAAGTTCGGATCCCTTGTTGCCAATGACAATATTGACCTGAAAGTCCACAAGGGAGAGGTTCATGCCCTCCTGGGTGAAAATGGAGCAGGCAAGACAACCTTGGTGAACTCTTTATACGGTCTCTATCACCCCACAGCAGGCGAAATATTTATCAATGGCAACAAGGTTGTCATGGATTCACCCAATATAGCCATTCAGAATGGTATCGGCATGGTGCATCAGCACTTTATGCTGATCAAACCATTTTCTGTCGTTGAGAACATCATCCTGGGAATGGAAACCCATAAATTTGGTGTTTTGGACATGGAAAAAGCAACAAAGGATATCATTGCTCTCTCAGAAAAATACGGGCTGACCATAGATCCTACCGCCTCTATCCAGGATATAACTGTCGGGATGCAGCAGCGTGTTGAGATTCTGAAAACGCTCTACAGAGGAGCGGATATCCTGATTCTGGATGAGCCGACGGCTGTATTGACTCCCCAGGAGATTCTTGACCTGATCCAGATAATCCATAATCTGACCGACCAGGGTAAAACAGTGATCATCATCACCCATAAACTTAAAGAGATCAAAGATGTTGCGGATTTCTGCACCATCATCAGACGGGGAAAGAAAATCGATACGGTCAAGGTCGAAGATGTGAGTGAATCGGATCTTGCCTCCATGATGGTAGGACGGGAAGTCTCGTTCAAGGTGGACAAGATTGAAGCCAGCCCTGCTGAGATTGTGATTGAAGTCAGGAATCTTCATGTTTTAGACAATAGAAAAATCCCCGCAGTCCGAGGATTGAATCTGACTGTCCGGAGAGGAGAAATTCTGGGCATTGCCGGAGTTGACGGGAATGGACAGAACGAACTGGTAGAGGCCCTGACAGGACTCCGAAAGGCTGAATCGGGGGAAATACTGGTCAACGGCATCAATATTATGGGCCTGTCTCCCCGGGGAATTCTGGATCATAAAGTTTCGACGATCCCCCAGGACAGGCACAAACGCGGACTTATCCTGGAATATTCAGTTGGGGAGAACATCATCCTTGAGAATTTTAAAAAACTGCCCTTTTCTTCCAGGGGCTGGTTGAATTTTTCCGCCATCAACAAATATGCCAGAAAACTTGTGAAAGATTTTGAAATCCGGCCCGATGACGAAACTTATATA
>NZ_JAQIBL010000024.1 GCF_027859075.1 Oceanispirochaeta sp.
CACCACCACTCAGGGTGTGTTCCCCCCCCAGAAGGACGGGGATTCCGCCCTGGATGAGGATTTTTTCTGTTGCCGCGGCGATTCGTTCCAGCACCTTTTTTATGGGTCCCCCGCATTGAACGGGAGGATGGGTCATCAAGCCATTGTCTCCGGGGCAGCTCCTGCCGTCAAAGACTTCCAGCTGTGCGCTTGCCCGGAGTATGGCCGAGGGGCCTTTACCGGTTCCTCCTCCATAGCTTACGGATCGTTCAAGGGGTACGGGAAGGATATGAAACAGAGCCGAATCATCACCATCGGGGTACTCGGAAACTAAAAAGGGCGGATACTTTTTATGGAAACCCATCAGCCTAACCGTCCTTTGAAATCTTCATAGCCGAACCGGCGGATGATCCTGTTTTTCCGTGTATCCGGATCAAACAGGGCAATAGACGGCAGGGGTACGCCGTTGAATGTGGTTGTCTTTACCATTGTGTAGTGGGACATATCATCAAATATCAGAGGGTCTCCCGGCTTGAGAGTTTTGTCGAAGGAGTAGACTCCTGCTGTGTCACCCGCCAGGCAGCTGCGTCCCCCCAGTGAGGCATCCCAACTCTTTTCGCCTGGGTTTCCGGCTCCCCAGACATCGGGACGGTAGGGCATTTCTATTACATCGGGCATATGGCAGGACAGCGAGGCATCCAGTATTACCGCGGGGTATTCATTTTCAACAACATCCAGGACTGTACTCACCAGAATCCCTGTGTGAATGGCTATGGCCTCTCCCGGTTCCAGTATGACTTCCACTCCATATTTTTTACGGAATTCCCGGATGAGCCTGATCAGTCCTTCCCTGTCGTAATCAGGTTTTGTGATATGATGGCCCCCGCCGAAATTCACCCAGTTCATCTTTTTAATCCAGGGACCGAACTGATTTTCGATGGCTTTGAGGGTCCGCTTCAGGGGTTCAAGGTCCTGTTCACAGAGGTTGTGAAAGTGAAATCCCGAGATTCCTTCCAGTTCTTCCGGTCTGAATTCATCCCTGATGATTCCCAGACGGCTGCCGGGAGAGGAGGGGTCGTACAGGGGGACATCGGCTTCACTCTGCCGGGGATTTAGCCTCAGGCCGAAGGAAATGCTGTCTTTTCTGGGCAGACAGAGATTCTTGAACCTGTTCCATTGATGAAAGGAGTTGAAGACCACATGATCCGACAGATCCAGAACTTCCAGAAGATCTTCTTCTGTAAAGCCTGGAGAATAAGTATGCACTTCTCCGCCGAACTCCTCCCGGCCCAGACGGGCTTCATTAGGACCGCTGGCACATATGCCGGGGAGGTACTCCCTTATGAGAGGAAAGAGTGGCCAGCAGGCAAAGGCTTTCAGAGCCAGGAGGATGGTGCACCCGGCTCTGTCCTGAACCTCTTTCAGCAGGCTGAGATTCCGCCGCAGAGCTCCTTCATCAATGACAAAGCAGGGAGTCGGGAGGTCTGCGGGGTCAAAGCCTATAAACTGATCTTGGTCCATGGGAGCCCGTACGCATTGAGATCCTCCATAAAGGGATCAGGATTCATCTGTTCTATGTTGAACACTCCCGGGCCTTTCCACTCACCGGTCATCATCATTTTAGCACCGATCATGGCAGGTACTCCTGTGGTGTAGCTGATGGCCTGGCTCTGTACTTCCCGGTAGCATTCCTGATGATCACAGATATTGTAAATATAGATCTTCTTTTCCTTCCCGTCACTGTTTCCCTTGATGATGTTACCAATACAGGTTTTACCCTTGGTCAGGGGACCAAGACTGGAAGGTTCCGGGAGGACCGCCTTGAGAAACTGGAGGGGAATAATCTCTACACCATTGTAAATGACCGGGTCAATTCCTGTCATACCCACATTCTGGAGTACTTTCAAGTGGTTCAGATAGTTTTCTGAAAAACTCATCCAGAACTGGGCCTTTTTCAGAGTCGGAAAGTTTTTTGTCAGTGACTCAAGTTCTTCATGATACATCCGGTAAATATTGTAGCTGCCTACTGCTTCAGGGCAGTCATAACTCCGGGATTCAGACAGGGGAGGAGTCTCTTTGAAGACTCCCTCTTCCCAGTGGCGGCAGGCTGCCGTCACTTCCCGGATATTGATCTCCGGATTAAAATTGGTGGCAAAAGGCTGGCCGTGGTCACCGCCGTTCACATCAATGATATCCAGCTCATGAATCGCATCAAATTCATGTTTGGCTGCGTAGGCTGTATACACATTCGTCACACCCGGATCAAAGCCGCTTCCCAGAAGAGCCATCAGACCTGCTTCTTTGAAACGGGAATCATAGTCCCACTGCCATTTGTATTCAAATTTCGCTGTATCCCGGGGTTCATAGTTTGCTGTATCCAGGTAATGAGTTCCTGTCGCCAGGCAGGCATCCATGATGGTCAGATCCTGGTAGGGCAGAGCAACATTGATAACCATATAAGGTTTTTCTTTTTCAAGAAAACGTGTCAGTTCCGGTACATTTTCGGCGTCCACCGAGGCTGTTTTCACTGGTCTGTCAATCTGAGAAGCAATGGCTTTGCACTTGGCTTCTGTCCGGCTTGCCAGAACAATTTCTTCAAAAACTTCGGAAACCTGAGCACACTTATGAGCGACAACGCCCCCCACACCTCCGGCTCCGATGATGACAACTTTACCTTTCCTCATTTTTTACCTCTCAAAATATGTATAACCTCTCAGACTCTCTTCATAGCTCTCGACAATTCTCCGGCGGTCCCTAGCTGTGATCCTTCCATTCCGGACGGCTTCCTCCGCCTTCTGACGGAACAGCTCCTGCAGCTGCCTTGGATTGTATTCCACATAGGAAAGAACATCCGCGATTGAATCTCCCTCCAGCTCCCGGACAATATCAAACTCATCCTCATCTTTGATGCGGATAGAGACCACATTGGTATCTCCCAGCAGATTATGAAGATCTCCCAGGGTCTCCTGATAAGCTCCCACAAGGAAGGCACCCATAAAATATTCTTCATCCTGGAGAAGTTCATGAACAGACAAAGTTTTCTTTTCATCATGAATGTCTGTAAACCGGTCAATTTTGCCGTCACAGTCACAGGTTATATCAGCCAGTATACACTCTCTGGAGGGTTTTTCTTTCAGACGGTGAATCGGCATGATGGGGAATATCTGATCGATAGCCCAGGCATCGGGAAGGGACTGAAAAACACTGAAATTCCCGTAATAAATGTCTGAGAGGGCTATGTCCAGTCCTTCCAGATCGGGGGGAATTCTCTTTACCTTTTTCATCAGGACAGAGACATCCCGGAGGATCTTTAAAAAGATTGTTTCAGCCATACTGAGATCTCTCAGGTTGATCTGTCCATGCCGGAAGAGCTGACGGACTTCGTCCCTGTAATAGACCGCATCGTTACAGCTTTCCTGGAGATTCCGGATCTTCAGGACATTCTTTACATCAAAAAGATTCTGGATCAGTTCATGAGTCTCCTCTGGAAGAGTTTCGGGCAGGGGATTGGTATCGTTGCGGGTTGTGTCCAGGATGTTAAAGAGTAGAATGGAGTAGTAGGCAACAACCGACCGGCCGGATTCAGTCGTCAGGGTAGGATGAGGAATATCCTGTTCATCCAGAGTGGCCATGACCACCTCTATGATATCTGCCGTATATTCATCCAGGGTATAATTCCGGCTGTGGACATAGTTCGTCTGAGAGCCGTCATAGTCAACAGCCAGACCTCCGCCGAGGTCAAGATGCGCCAGTGGAGCGCCTTCCTTGTAAATATCAGTATAATAGCGGCAGGCTTCGGTAATGGCTCTCCGGATATCACGGATATTGGGTATCTGGCTTCCCAGGTGATAATGAACCAGCTTCAAGCTGTCCAGCATATTCTGTTTCTTGAGTTCGTCGATGACATCTATAATCTGGGTCGTATTCAATCCGAATATACTTCTGTCTCCTCCGGATTCCGTCCAATGACCCCCTGCCTGACTGGACAGTTTCAATCGGACACCCAGGAGTGGTTTTACACCCAGTGCCTTTGATCGTTTTATAATAAGATCCAGTTCTCCCGGCATTTCAATGACAAAAAAGCACTGATAACCCATCTGTATGGCATTCAGCCCTAAATCAATAAACTCTTCATCCTTGTATCCGTTGCAGATTAAAAGGGTTTCGGTGTTTTTAATCATACCCAGGGCGGCAATCAGTTCGGCCTTGCTGCCGGCTTCCAGTCCGTGATTGTAGCGTTCTCCGAAGCGGGTTACCTCTTCAATGACCTGCTGCTGCTGGTTTACCTTGATGGGGAAAACCCCTTTATATTCACCTTGATATCCGAATTTTTTGATATTGCTTCTGAAGCTTTCATTCAAACGGGTAATCTGACTATCCAGGAGATTTTCTATCCGCAGAAGGACAGGCATTGTCATGCTCCGGTCTTCGATCCCTTTGATGATGTTCATGATGTTGACAGAAACCGTTTTTCCGTTGACCGGGGCTGTTATTTTCACATCTCCGGAATCAGATATATGAAAATAGCCGTTTCCCCAGTCCTTAATACCATAGAGCTCTGCACTCTTTTCAACGGACCAACGGTTAAGAATGTCTTCATTCTTCATTCCTTAAACACCCCTCAATGGAAAATACTCCATCCATGAAGTTTCAATAGAGGCCAAAGGACTTTTTGATGAAATATCCTTTGCCTTTATTGATCTTATGAATGTACTAAAATTGTTCCTGTTATATACACGTTTTCAGGATAATCTGAAAGTCTCTTAAGTTCATATTTCAGTTTTTTTAAAAACTTCGCAGTTCACTTCTGATCCGAATGTATCTCGCCTGAATATTGAACCTCTTTAGATCAATACCCTGCCATGCCTATTGATTCAGCATACCCTTTTTTAGATTGGCATCGGCCGGGTCATCACCCAGCCAGATTGTGAATAAAACTTTCCGGAAGCGGTCATCCTTGATGGTGATGAGCTCTTTTTTCCCCTTATAGGCGACGACTCCCATCCCTGGCAGACTGATAAAGGTAAACTGATCTCCCTTGACAATCTCGTCCTTGAATACAGCCTGGAAATCGTTGATTTTCCCCTGGAGGGATGAAGTATCTCCACCCATGGCCTTTGCAAAGCCCTCTTCAATCGTTTCTGCCATAAGCTCACTGGTTATAAGTTTGGAAATAATGTCCAGCTGAATGACCGAAGCGACAGATCCGCTCAAAACCTCAGATTCACTGGAAATGGCTTTCTCCGTATACAAAGAACCGACGTACAGCTTTAAGAAAAGTTTTTTACGTATACCAGCTCCGCTGAGTTCATAATTTTTTCCATTGTAGGAGACTTGATCCATCAGTTTGACTCCTGAAAGAACGGGAGCACTGAAAACCGGGAGAGTCAAAGAGAAGAGCAGTAAAGTTATTATTTTTTTCATATTCACCTCATTAAGGATGATTATACGCTTGAACTCTTTCGGCGGTCAAATATAGTGCCGGGAAGAGAGGATTCTCATCTTTTTAAGGTTTATCAGGTTTATCCCGGAATCGAGAGGGACCTAACTGTACATTTCCTTCTTCAAATGATAGTTTCTGTTCACTTACAATATTATCCGGCTTAGATCAAGGTTTTCGATAAAATCAATCTATATATAAAAATGACTGGAATAGTGCCGTGTAATAGTACCGGCATGGAGAAACAAATGAAATTTGAAAAATTAGGATTAAATCCCGAGCTCCTCAAAGGAATCGTAGCGAAGGGATATACACAAACAACGGCCATTCAGGCTCAGGCCATACCGTCCATTCTGGCCGGCAGGGATTTAATGGGAGGAGCCCAGACAGGAACGGGGAAAACAGCCGCCTTTGCACTGCCGACCCTGCATCGTTTAACCCTGACCACTGCTCCCGAATCGGGAGCTCCCAGAGCTCTTATTCTGGCTCCCACAAGAGAACTGGCTGATCAGGTGGGGGAAAGCTTTATCAGTTACGGTCAGTTTCTGGATATGAGAGTAACCAAACTCTATGGGGGAGTCAAAATGAACCCTCAGCTTACCAACCTGAAAAAAGGTACGGATATTGTCATTGCCACTCCCGGACGACTCATGGACCATCTGGAACAAAAAAATATTGACCTTTCAAAAATCGAAATCCTTGTTCTTGATGAAGCCGACCGAATGCTTGATATGGGTTTTATCAATGATATCAAATCGGTCATCGGGTTCATACCTAAAAAGAGTCAGAATCTTCTGTTTTCAGCCACCTATGGAAACGATATAGAAAGCCTGGCTAAAGTTCTTCTTAAAAACCCTGTTGCCGTCGAGGTCAGTAAGAGGAATACGGCGGCCGTTGAGGTCAAACAGATCCTTCACTTTGTGGATAAGAAAGACCGGTTTGATCTTCTGGCCCATCTGATCAACGAAGGTCAGTGGTACCAGGTCCTTGTTTTTGTGAAGACAAAACACAGCGCCGATCGTGTCTCTTCTCAATTGACCAAAGCAGGTATACCCGCTGAAGCGATTCATGGAGATAAAAGACAGGCTTCCCGGACCAGAGCCCTGAACAATTTTATATCGGGTAAGCTTCAGGCATTAGTGGCTACAGATGTTGCTGCCAGAGGCATCGACCTGAAAGATCTGAGCCATGTGGTTAACTTTGAACTACCCCAGATCCCGGAGGATTATATCCACCGCATCGGTCGGACAGGACGGGCAGGTAAGTCGGGTGTTGCCATTTCACTGGTTTCTTTTTCCGAGAAAGCTCAGCTCCTGAAAATAGAAAAAATTCTGAAGGCGCCTATTCCCAAGGTTATCGTTGAGGGGTTTGAACCCAAACATGACATCAATAAGGTTTTAAAGAAGAATCAGGATACGATTCGTCCGGTCCGTAAGGACAAGGACTCCAGTGAAAGACGGTTTAAAAAATCTAACAAAGAAAAACCTGCCTCCCGCTCGGCTAAGCCCGGTGATTCAAGATCCACCGGTTCCCGTTCGGCCAAACCCGGAGATACAAGATCTACTGGTTCACGCTCAGCCAAACCCGGAGATACAAGATCTACCGGTTCCCGCTCGGCCAAACCCGGAGATAAACGAGGCTCCTCGGGCAGATCAGAAAAATCAGGATTCAGTAAGTCTCCCGCAAAATCCAGTCAGGGTGGAATGAAGAGGAAATCCTCAACCCGGACTAAACGTACCAGGCAGTAATCCTGCTTCATTGACTCTTTCTTTCTCCCCATCCTGTCCGCAATTCTGTAGTTTTTATGTTTCTGAATAAAACTCTGGCAGACAGGAATCTCTTCTACTAATTTTAAGTATGTAATGAATGAGAAGAACACTATCACCATACGGTTTTATGAAGAGCTGAATGATTTTCTAAAGAAATTTCCTTTGAAAGAGGATATCCAATTCAGTTATCATGGCAACAGATCCGTTAAGGATCTTATAGAACAATTGAAAATTCAAATTCCGCCGGGAGTCAAAGAATGGTGTCATGAATACAGTTTTAGTTCAGAATGCCGGAGAGTATACTGGAAGGGCAGCCATTGTAACATCCTTGTTCAACAGATCGGGCAAAAAATTAATTAGGTTTTCGGTTTATATTTCAACTTTAGGGTGATATATTCAGAGGATGAGTAATAAAGTTTTTTCTGATTCAAAAGCATTCAGAGCAACCCTCCTGATTCTAGGATTATTTGCTTTCCTGAATGTTTGCCTTTCTGCCCAGACGTCGGGGATTGTCCCTTTTTCTGAGGATCTGATGTTTCTGAATGATCACCAATTTTCGTCTCCTGAGTCTCAAATTATACTCTTAGGTACCGGGAAAAACCGGGTCAGAGATGATCTGGAAATGAATGCAAGGCTGAGTACCATGCATAACATTGCCGGTTATACGACAGTGGCTCTTGGAATTCTGGCCGGGGTATTCAACCCTGAGGTTGTGAGTAAAGAGTTCCATAGTGCTTTGGGAATCGGTGCTGCCGGAATGAGTGCTGTAACCCTCGGTCTGGGATACGCCGCCCATCACAATGAAATGAGTCTTGAATCCGGTTTAAATCCAAAACTGATCCATGCTGCTTTAGGGGTCGCCGGGGGTGTCATGATGATGATAACTCCCATTGTAGCTCCTAGTGGTGCTCATCAGACTCTTGGAATAGCTGGAACCGCATTGATGGGAATTTCAATCGGTACCGCCATCCTTTACTAATTGTTTAAATAATACGGATTTAATGTGAAAAAAATAGTAGTTTTATTGATCTTCTGCAGCATGGTTTCTCTGTTTGGAGATTCTTCCAGTTCCAGGGTCGCTATCGTCTATAATGGCGTCAGCGCCACGAATAAGGAAGCTCTTCATTTTCTGCGTAATGAGGCCGCCAGGGCGGACAGTCAATATACCTTTGATACCATCAATGCAAAAAATGGTCTTAACAGAGGCGACTATAAAGCCCTGATCGTTATGAATACCGGGTTTGAAACAGGTGTTGATCCTGTACTCTCCGGTTTTATACAAAGCCTGGATGATAAATCAGGTGTTATTCTACTGACTTTCATTAAAGGAAGTTCTGAAATAGAAGTGAACAGTTATCCCGCCTCCCCGAGTACAGAAGGAGTCGATGCTGTCAGTGCTTCATCCCTGTGGAAACACAAAGGCTCCCCCTTCAAAAGTAACAAAGATATCAAGGCAATGCATGGAGAATGGCTTGATCTTGTCCTTCAGTACATTGATAAACAAAGTTAAATAAAGGTTAGATTATGATTTTATCAGGTGTACTGTATTTCCTGCTTCCGGCAATACAGATCGTCTTTTATTTTACGGGACAAGCTGCTCTTGAAGTCATTGATGCTGTTAATTTTATCTGTTCAATAGCGGCATTGCACTGGATCTTGGCGAATGTGCTCATATCAGCAAAAGTGCCCTGGATGCAGAAACATATCCCCTATGATAAGAGGGTCAGGGTGCATATGATTTTTTCAATTGGCATCATCTTTTTTGTACTTTTTCACAGTACATATAAATTGATCCTTGGCTATGAAATTGATCTTGTCACAATTCTTCTTTCCCTCACTCTGATTTCTCTCTATCTGATAGCGATCATGTGGGTGCCCATTCCCGGTTTTTCCTCATTCAGGGCCGCTATCACGAAGAAAATTGGATTGAGAAAAGTGTCGGATTATGAATCCTATAAGCTTTCACACCGTATATTACTCTCTGTATTAGGCTTCCTTGTCATCCTTCATGTCATGTTGGCCGGCCTTTTTTATGATTTGAACCCTATATCTCTTACTTTATACATATTTTTCTTTATTCTCAGTTACGGGCTTTTCTTTTTGTCTATGACCGGATTCACTAATAAAAAAGCGAAAGTCTTAAAAATCATCAAAACTGAGGGCATTCTGAGCCTATACCTTAAAACAGAAAAGAAACTTCCATACAGAAGTGGACAATTTACCTTTTTGGGATTCAAAACCAGTCAGGGGCGCATCGAAGAGCATCCTTTTTCGTTTCTTTCATTTGATGAGTCCGGAACCGGACACCCCCCTGGAGGGACTGAAGAATTCCCCTCGGATGCGGTGAGCTTCGGTATTCGTATCGTGGGTGATTTCACAGAAGAATTGTCCCTCCTCAAGGAGGGCGACAAGGTCTGGTTAAAAGGAGCCTTTGGTAACTTTCATCCCCAGGGAGATTCTCCGGTCTGTCTGATCGGTTCTGGAATAGGTCTTGTCCCCTAGTTCAGTATTGTTAAGGATCTGCATCAGAAGCGTGATATCAGACCGATCCATTTTTTTATGGCAGTGAACAAAAGACAGGAAATACCTGAATTAAACACTCTGCTCAAAATTGATTCAGAAATGGAAAATTTGATCCTTCATTTTCTTGTTTATGAGGAAGATCAGGCTCTCTTTTCCGGGGTTTATTTTAAGAGCAACCTTCCGAACCCCCAGGAGTACCGTTATCATATTTGCTCTTCACCAGCTGTCAGAAAGGTCGTCGTCAAGGCAATCGGATCTCTTGGTGTTAAGAAGTCGGTCATCCACTATGAGGCTTTTACATTTTAAAACTATGTCTGATGCAAATGGATAAACCTGCTATTTTTATCAACATTACCATCATCCGGGACCCTGTGCTGCTTGGCTGGGTGATGTAAAATCTAGTCGTTTCAGTGAGGAACAATGTCCAGGGATCTCTCCGTTTTATCAGGTTATCCGCAGAATCTTATCTCTCAGGTCGAAACTCTTATTGAACAGAATAAACTCGAGTTCTATTTGAAAGAAGGCTATCCTGAAAGACACAATGTCAGAACTGACAAAGCTCTTTTTTCCTATGTTCAGGAGATACAAAAGACATATCTTAAAAAAGCTGGTCCCATTCATAAAGTCCTTTACGACGATAGGATTGAATCTGTCCATTCAGCCCTGGGCCTGCACTCCTTTGTCTCCCGTCAACAAGGCAATAAACTCAAATCGAAGAACGAAATCCGCATCTCATCCCTCTTTAAAAATGCTCCGGCCCCATTCCTTCATATGATCGTTGTTCACGAACTGGCACATTTAAAAGAGAAAGACCACAATAAAGATTTTTACAGACTCTGTCATCACATGGAGCCTGATTACAGCCAGCTTGAATTCGACTTGAGGCTGTATATGATCAATGCGGGGATTTAATAAAACATTCCTGTTCATTTGACAAGATGACATACTGTGATAACATGGCTGATCGCCTCAAACGCAGCTTTTAGGATGGTCATGAAAGTCAGCTCTCATATCCTGAATCCCTATAAGGGGTTAAAACGGGAAGTCTACTTAATTTTTATCTCAAAAACAATCAATGCCATGGGGTTCCTGATCATCCCCTTTATGGCCCTGTTATTGAGTACCAAAGTCGGTCTTTCCAATGCTGATACGGGATTTTATGTGGCTGTGTCCGGATTGATGTGGGCTCCGGCTGCTTTGATCGGTGGGAGGCTCAGTGACAGCATCGGCCGAAAAAAGGTTCTCATCACCGGGGAGCTTCTGGCAACCGCTGCTTATCTGGTTTGTTTCTTCCTGGAGCCCGGGATGTCGATGGTGTATATGCTGATGGCGGCCTCCTTCTTTTTCGGTGTTGCCGGTCCCTCTCATGATGCCCTGACGGCCGACCTGACAAGCCCTGAACAGAGAGAGGGAGCCTATTCTCTGAATTATCTGGGCTTTAATCTGGGTTTTGCCTTTGCTCAGATCCTGGCAGGATTTCTTTTTCAAAACCATCTGAAAATCATGTTTCTTATTGATGCTCTGACGGCGCTGTCAGGATTGATGCTGATTGCTTTTCTGGTGAAAGAACCCGAAAGAGGCAATCTTTCACAGGAGAGAGGTGGAAAAAATTCTGATTCTGAATCAGGTTCAAATAGGACTGTCCTGGCCATTTTATGGGCAAAACCGATTCTCCTGGTCTTCGCATTGACGATCTGCGGGTACAGATTCCTCTATTCCCAATGGCCTTTCCTCATTCCCCTGCATCTGGAGCACAACTTCCCGAAGGAAGGGGCCAGGATTTTCGGCTTCCTGGGGAGCTTCAATGCCCTCATTGTGGTTGTTCTGATACCCGTTCTGACGGCTCTTTTACATCATAAGAGTCATGTCAGAAAGGTATTTTATGCGGGACTCCTCTTTACATTCGGTTTTGGAATGTTGGGATTTGTCTCGATGAAGGCTGCGTTTTTTGTTTCTGTTCTGGTCATCACACTGGGGGAGGTTCTGGATGCCATCTCTGTGATGCCTTTTATCATGAATCATTCCCCCAGTACCCACAGGGGCCGGATGAGTGCGATTCTTCCTATCATCATGGGAACTGGATTTTATCTGGGACCTGTCATCATGGGGTCGGTTCTGGATCACTCAGGATTTAGATTCACATGGTTCCTGACAGCTGTAGTCGGTGTCGTTATGACTTTGATAATGAAAGGGATTGATGTGGCGGATGGGGCAGGGAATGGGTGATTCCCCCGGGACCCTTAACAGAGGCCCGAGGAGTTTTAAATCCTATTCGACAAGCAATTTTTTCTTCATTCTCATAAGCATTTTTACTTTCCGTCGGCTGTTGAGAAGGCTGTACATTACAGGGGTGACAAAAAGAGTAATCAATGTACTGACCGCCAGGCCTCCCACAATGGTCTGTCCGATAGGCCGGATAAACTCGGTCCCTTCCCCCGGGAAGAAAGCCATGGGAACCATGCCCAGGATCGTGGTAAGACTTGTCATCAGGATCGGTCTGAGGCGGCTCTGACCTGCGTTTAATACGGCTTCGGTCAAGGCTTCCCCCCGATGACGGAGAAGGTTGGTGTAATCCACCATGACGATCCCGTTATTGACGACGATGCCGGCCAGAACCACTATCCCCACGGCTGAGATGATGCTGAAGGCTTCACCGGTGATCTTATAGACCATGACAACGCCAATGATCAGCAGGGGGATCGAGAAAAAGATGATGAGGGGATCAACCAGGGATTCAAAGAGGCTGGCCATGACGGCGAAAACCATGATGACTGCCACAATGATGATGATCATCAGGGGGGAGCTGAACCTCTCAATTTCTCTGGCTTCACCTCCATAGGAAATACTGACTCCCTCGGGGACGACGTATCCGGTTTCCAGAAGGTTCTCAATCAGGGGCTGAATGTCCGTTACGGCCACACCGTCGGTCAGTCCGGCAGACACATGGAGAACCCTTGTTTCGTTTTCACGGCTGATGCTCTTCGGGCCGACAGTCTCAACCATACGGGCTACATTGGCCAGCGATATTTTCTGACCGGAAGCTCCTCGGATATACTGGGACTCCAGGTCGCCCAGGGAGCTTCGATTTGCAGGGTTCAGCTGAACAAGAACATCCAATTCGTTTCCGTCTTTCCAATAAGTGGTGGCTGTTTGACCATCTACCAGGGTTTTAATGGTAGAGGCTACTGTGCTGCTGTTCAGACCCAGGGCGGAAGCCCTGTCTGTATCGATAAGAATTCTGAATTCGGGACCCCCGTCTTCCATGGAAGAAACGGGGTCTTCCACCTGGGGTAAATTTTCTTTTAAGAGGTCTCTGATTTCCAGAGCCGTCCGGCTGGCCAGGTCCAGGTCGTTGGAAAATATTTCAATATCAACGGCTGAACTGGTTCTCATCCAGCGGCCTGCGGAGAAGGCGAAGGTTGCTTCGGGATACTGATTCAGGAAAGGCCTGATCTTTCTCTGAATGTCCGTGGGTGTGTCGATCTGTTTGCCCACGGGAGGCAGGGTGATTTCAATGGAACCCGTATAGGTATTACCTCCTCCGCCTCCGGATGAACCGATGTTGAGGATCAGGTTCTCATAACCCTTTACCTCGTTTTCCACGATCTGCCTCATTTCCTGAATAAACAATTCAGTTCGTTCCAAAGATGTACCCACCGGCATGGTCAGGCTTATTCTGACACTGTCATCCGCTCGGGGACGGGGCTGCAGGTTCATTCCCAGGGTTCCGAAGAGCTCAATGGAAATGGTGAGGAGAAGAACGACCAGTGTCAGAATAAGAGCTTTGTTTTTCAGGGCGAATACCAGAGCCCGGCGATAGCCTTTTTCCATTCCCACAAGAAAGCCTTCCAGTTTGTTGTCCAGTAAAATGAGAAATCTGTTCTTAAGCGGCTTCTGTACTCTGGAATCGAGTTTGAGGTAATGGCTGCTCAAGGCCGGAACAAGTGTTACTGCTGTAATTAGAGAGATTATCAGGGAGAGGACAACCGTAAAGATCAGGTCTTCAAACATCTGCCCCATCATCTCCAGATTGTCCTTCCAGATGATCAGGGGTATAAACACGCAGAGGGTGGTCATGGTGGAGGCCATGATGGCGGTGACCATTTCCCGGGAGCCCAGTATGGCAGCGGGTACCAGTTTGGCTCCCCGTTCTCTGTAGCGGTAGATATTTTCCAGTATGACAATGGAGTTATCTACGATCATTCCCAATCCCAGTATGAGGCCGGTCAGGCTGATCAAATTGAGGGTCAGATTAAAAAAGAACATACCCATCATGGTGATCAGTAGGGCGATGGGGATGGACAAGCCGATGATCAGGGTGCTCTTAATATTCCGGAGGAAGAAAAAGAGAACCAGCATGGCTAGAACCGCCCCCTGTAAGGCCGCCTTGTACACCTGTCCCAGAGTGTTGCGGATCATGGTTGTATTATCATAGAGGATGGAAAGGGTAATCCCGGCCGGGAGTTCTTTGTTGATCTCCGGAAGAGCTTCCAGGATGTTATCTGCCACCTGGACAATGTTGCTGCCCGATTCATTTTGAATAGACAGTGAAATAGAGGGACTGCCGTTTACATAGACGATGGAATTCACATCCCGGTTCGCTTCAGATACATTAGCAATGTCTTCCAGACGGACGACCCGGGACCGGTTGATAGACCCTGACGTCTCGGTTGAATTCATGGTGGTAATGACGGTTCGTCTGATATCTTCCAGAGACTTGAACTTTTCATCCACCCTGAGGGTGTATTCGAGACCGTCTTTGCTGACAGATCCGGCACCGGACTGAATATTCCGGGCCGAGAGGGCAGAAGAAACCTGAGACAGGGACAGATTGTAGGCTTCCAGGCGGCTTTGGGCCACTTCCACCTTGATGATTTTTGAATGTCCACCCCTCACTTCCGCCGACGAGACACCCTCCAGTCGTTCCAGGAGGGGTTGAACAGTGTCTTCCGCCACCGTCTTCAGTCTGTCCGCCGGCTCGTTACCCTGAACAATCAGAGTCATGATGGCTCTGTTGGCTAAGTTAAACTTAAATATAGCCGGAGAATCAGCCCCATCGGGCAGGGCTCTTGTCACTCGTTCCAGAGAGTCTCTGACATCGCTTGTCGCTTCATCCAGGTCTGTGCTGTAATCAAACTCCATGGAGATCCGGCTGTTCCCTTCTCTGGAGGTGGATCTCAGGTTCTTAAGACCGGTGACATTGGAGAGTTGCTTTTCCAGGAGACGGGTTACACTTTCTTCTACTTCCAGGGGGCTGGCGCCGTTGTATCTTGTGCTCACAGAGATGTAGGGCGGACTCACAGAGGGATAGAGTTCTACCGTCAGGTCGGGCACCATAAAGGCCGCCAGGCCGGTCAAAAGGGCTGTGAGGATGAGGATTGTCACAGGCCGTTTAACCGAGAGTTCTGTTATATTCATAGATTGACCTCAACAGGTCTGACGGCGGTTCCTTCGGTCAGCTTGCTCTGACCCTGGGTGATGACCCTGTCTCCCTCTTTTAATCCTCCGATAATTTCTATCTGATCATCCGAGGACAGCCCTGTTTTTATAATCCGGCGCTGAGCCAGTTCATTTTCATCAATGATATAAACCACTGACTCTCCATAGTAGGTGAGAACGGCCCGGGAGGGGATGGCAAGGGTGTCTTTACTCTCCCGGGTGATGAGTTTCATGGTGGCAAACATTCCCGGACGGATTCGTCTGTCTCTTCTGGTCAATTTCAGTTTGACCGACAGGGTTCTTGTATTCACATCCATGATAGGATTTATTTCATTGATATTGGCCAGGAATATTTCCCCGGGAAAGGCATCGAAGCTGATTTCAGCAGAGAGACCCTTTTTTAAATTGGAGACAAATCGTTCCGGAATATAGGTCAGGATCATCAGGTCATCCAGGTCTCCAATGGTGGCAATGGGTGTAGACGTGGTCACTTTATCTCCAACTTGCAGGGGGAGGCTGATGACGGTTCCCGAGATCGTGGATCTGACAGAACTGATGCTGTAGTTCTGTCCCGGAAGGGACGGGTCAACCGTGGCTATAAGATCGTTTTTTCGAATGCTGTCACCCAGGCTTATCGTGGAGGAGATCAGTTTTCCATTGGTATCGGAATAGATTTCAATCGTGGTTTCAACAGTAACATCTCCGTTGACCTTGATATACTGATTCACATCTGTTCTTTGGACAGTGAAGACTTCGACAGCGACGGCACTGCTGCCGGGATTTCCCATGGGTTTGCCGCCTTCGGGGCGTTTTGCCTGTCCTTCTGCACCGGATGAAGAAGGACGGCTGGATGAGGATGCTCCTCTACGGGTTTCGGTGCTGCCTCCCGGAAGGTTCAGTACTATCATGGCTGCGATTCCGCCAGCAATCAGAAGTAGAAGTATGATTTGAATTATCCTGTCTGTAATATTTCTTTCAGCCATTTTTTAATCCTCAATGATGACATGTAAACTCTATGTTTTTATTGATTATAGTCTGATTTTAAATTTTCGATAGTCTTGAGGCATAAAACTTCAATTGTTTTTTTAACTCCCTGAATATCACGAGTTTTCAGCCCCGGGAATGTCTGTTTTTGTTTTGACAATTTCACAGGATTGGGATACACCGTAATCATGAAATCTAAACTTCTGGGCCACAGTGCCAACGATCTATTCTGGTTTATCATTCCTCTGATTCTGCCGACTCTCCTTATCAGATATGATTTAAACTTTACCCAGGCGGGAGGCATCCTCACCACCTATCTTGTCGTTCTGGCTATTTGCTCCTTTGCTATCGGCAAGCTTTCCGATTTATTTTCCCGACGGACAATTCTCAGTTATGGCTTTTTTCTGGCCTCACTCGGACTCTCTGCGTCAGCATTTGCTCCCTCGCTGTCAGTCTTTCTTATCCTGATTTCGATAACAGCCGTTGGTGTCAGCACCTTTCATCCCGTCATGTATGCCGTCATTGATGATCATTCTACCAAAAATAAGGGGCAGCAGATGGGCCTGTATGAAGGGTTCGGTACGGGAGCCATCCTGCTGATGTTCCTGATCAACGGATTTTTGCTGAACTGGATCGGTGTCCGGGGCATCCTCATCCTGACAGCCCTGCCGGCCCTGGCCATGGGCCTGGTCTATCAGTTTGGTTCCTCCATACCGGAACATAAGCATAATCCTCAGGATGAGAGTGAAAAAAAATCTGCCGACAAGGGGAGTGTCTTCCGTTTCAGTATCCTCCTGCTCAGTGTTATATTCCGGGTTTTCAGTGTCACTGGTGTCCTTAATTTTCTGCCGACCATATTTGTCAGCTTTCTGGGATACGAAAGATCAACGGCATCCTATGCGACTGCCTTCTTTTTTGCCGGAGGTCTGGTGGGATCATTGACTGCCGGGAAGCTTGCCGACAGGTTCAATTCCTTCATGATTCTTATTGTGGGAACTCTCTTCATCATTCCCTCTCTCATGTTCTTTTCAATAGATCTGCCTGGATGGGTCTATCTTGTTGCAGTCAGCTTCTTTGGTTTTTTCGGGTCGGCCTGTATTATCAATCAAAATCTGCTTATCGGAAGTATGGGCAGTCATCTGGGCAAAGGAGAAGTCTTTGGAATTATGATGGGAGTCATGACAATCACAGCGTCATTGAGTCCGGCTCTTTTCGGACTGTTGATTGATACGGCAGGATTTCGCCCGGCTCTGGCTATTTTTCTAATTCCCCTGGTTCTGAGTGTTTTTCTGCTTTTTCTATTGAATTCTCAAGAGAGGACTAAGAAAGAATTGCCTGTATGAATTATAATTTAGACTAGTTTTTCTATATGATTTGTTTCAAGGAGTTCACAAATGAAAAAGTTTTTTTTACCTTTCCTGCTGATACTACTGCTGTTCAGCGCCTGTTCCTCTCTTCCCGATGTGGGTGATTTTTCCCTGAGTGAAAAAATCGGCGAGTCTGTCGCCTCTTCCATGGGCCTGGATGATCTGGCTATTGAAATGCAGGCTTTACAGTTTTATGGCTTGTATTTGTCTTATGCTTTTTACGGAGGTTATAGTTATGAAACTGGATTTTCCGAGGGGCAGGGTCTGCGCTGGGCTTATACAAGTGAACCTGCAGACGGGGAGATGAGTCAATCAGAATATGAAAGAGTCTTTTTGAAAGATATGGGGGATGGCACTACCTGGTGGCGTCTGGCTGTTGAGAGCGATGATGAATCACAGGAATATGAGTACCTGATGAACGAAGAATCAGATTTTCTGGTGATTCGCTTCAAAGACTCTGAGACTGGAGAAATTGTGGAGTATATTCCTCCTGAGCCGGATAGCCAAACATCCGAGGCTGAGGATGTTCCGGAAGATACAGAGTATGAAGATACAGAGTATACAGAAGAAATTGAGGGTGAAGTCAGCGCCGAAGAATCTGAGAACTACAATAGTTACGAGTATAATCAGTACAGCATGGGAGAAGAAAAAATTACCGTAGGAGCAGGAACTTACCGAGCCGAGCATATGGTCTCGGAGGTGAAGGATGATTCAGATCCTGACAATCCGGTAGATCTTCGATCGGATTGGTGGATTACAGAATCCGTTCCCGGCGGTGTTGTGAAGTATATCTGGTTGAAAAACACTGATGGATCTAAGATGAACAGCGAGCTTATGGCCGTTCTGGAAAATCAGAAAACAAGAATGGACTCTTATTGATTCATTTGTAATGGAATATGCCCTGCCGGGAGGCAGGGCATATTCTTTTTTTTATTTAGGAGATTCAGTCTTCATCTTCATCAGATTCTAAAACGCCGTCGTCATCCTCATCTTCTCCGTAATCTGCTGATTCTTTGATGTTGTCTTTGATGATCTCTCGGATTGTCACGTTGTCTCCATTCTGCGTGTCATTCAGAATAATCTCAGATCCTGTCGGGACGATATCCGTAAAATCAATAAGTTGATCACTGTTTGTTTCGCTGTTATTGAAAGCAAACCACTGATCGAAACGGAAGGCGACAATAATGGAATTGATAACACCTTCATCGATGATAAATCCTGAATAATCGCTTGCTGAGGACATCAGTTCGAATTCTTCATCCAGGGCAAAGGTAAAGCTGAAAGGCATATCGATTACGTCAACAGTAGAAGTGCTTCCTGTATAGGTTCCAGTCATATAGATGCTGTTTCCAATGAGAGGATCTCCTGCATCCAGCAAAGCCAATTCATCTTCTTGCTCAATCTTCTCCAATTTTAATTTGAGTGA
>NZ_JAQIBL010000025.1 GCF_027859075.1 Oceanispirochaeta sp.
GGCTCGAATTTCTGAAAGAAATCACTCTTCCGATTTCAAAAGGCAAAGCTGCCGCTGAGGCCGACTGATATACCCTTCATCAACAGTGTCACCGAATCTCCCGGATCGTAGCTCCCTCCAGGGCCCGGAGGGTGAAGTTATAGTTGAGAGCCCCTCCTCCAAAAATTTTAAGTCATACATATTCACTCAGTCTAATACAAAATCATTAGTCCTTTTCTTATCTATAAAAAAAAATCAACAAAGTGTTGACAATTGAATATATTAAAAAACTATATACATATAAATTCTATTTAAGAAATGAGGATGACTATGAAATTATTGATTATAGGCGGAGTAGCCGCTGGTGCAACAGCAGCAGCCAGAGCCAGAAGAATGAATCAGGATATAGATATCACCGTATTGGAAGCAGGACCGGATGTGTCTTTCGCCAACTGCGGACTTCCCTATTATATAGGGGGTGACATTAAAACCCGGAGCAATCTGATTCTTCAGAGCCCCGAGAGTTTTCGCGATCAGTACAATGTGACCGTCGAAACCATGACAGAAGCCGTCAGCATTGACAGGCTGAATAAAACAGTCCGGGCTCTCAATCATGAGACGGGTATAACAAAAAATTTTGAATATGACAGACTGATCCTGTCCCAGGGAGGGAAACCCTTCATTCCCGGGCTGGCCGGGGGAGAGAAGGCTCATGTCTTTTCACTGTGGACCCTGGAAGATATGGACCGTATACATGAATTTATTGAAGAGAAACAACCTGCTTCTGCTGTTGTCATCGGGGGCGGATTTATCGGCCTTGAGATGGTGGAAGCACTCAGAAAAAGAGGTCTGAAGGTGAGTGTTGTCGAGATGGCTCCTCATGTGATGGCCATGATGGAAGGGGAGACCGCAGGTTTTCTTCAGAAAGAGATGCAGGCCTGGGGCATCGGGGTGCACACGGGACTTTCCGTGACCTCTATCGGGGATCATTCTGTTACCCTGAATAACGGTCAGACCCTGGAAGCTGACATGGTTCTTCTGTCAGTAGGAGTCAAACCAACCCTGAAACTGGCGGAAGCTGCGGGCCTTGAAATCGGAAAAGCCGGCGGACTCGCAGTGAATGAATATCTGGAGACCTCTGATCAGAATATTCTGGCCGGGGGGGATATGGCAGAGGTGGTACATACCGTTTCGGGCCGGAAACTGAGAATCCCTCTGGCAGGGCCTGCCAACAGACAGGGACGGATCGCAGCCAACAACGCCCTTGCATCCACTGCCGATGAAAAAATGAAATACAAAGGAGCACAGGCTACTTCAATTGTCCGGATTTTTGATGCTGTTGCCGGTACCACCGGAATGAATCTGAAACAGGCACTGGAGGCAGGGTTCAAGGCGGAAGCCGTGGCTATCCGGAAAGAGAATCATGTCTCATACTATCCAGGTGGGACTCTGGTTGCTATTCATCTGGTATATGACAGGGAGACTGGGAGGATTCTGGGCGCACAGGTCTACGGCGAAGACGGTGTGGATAAAAGACTGGATGTCCTGTCCACAGGCATAAGCGCGGGTTTGAATGCTTCAGACCTGAGTGAACTGGATCTGTCCTATGCTCCTCCCTTTGGATCGGCCAATGATCCTGTCAATATGGCTGGATTCGTGGCAGATAACAGAATGACAGGCTATGGCCCCTCCATCACCGCGGCCGAGCTTGAAGGCTTTGTGGAAGGAAAAAAAATGGCTCTCATCGATATCCGGGACTATTTTACCTTCCAGAAGGGGCACATCCAAGGGGCGTCTAACTTCTCCCCCGAAAAGGTTCTGGAAGATCTGGCGCAGATAGACAAGGATGTTTCAATTCTTGTGGTAGATGATAACGGCAAGACGGCCCACCGGGTGGTACGTCAGCTGCTTCTGGCTGGATATTCGGATGTTCACTTTGTCAGTGGCGGTTACCCCGGTCTGGAATACTTTGGTAGATCGGGAGGTTTCACTTTCATTGACCTTCCGATGGCTGTTCCCGAGGGAAAGACTCTGTCGGATCTTGAGTCTGATCCATCAGAAACCGATGCGAGAGAGGGTAGTTCTGAACCCGCGTCCCCAGGGAATGACAATTCTCTACTCGTCGTGGATGTCAGGTCACCCGGAGAGTTTGCCGGCGGAGCCTATCCCGATGCGGTGAACATACCCCTGGATGAACTTCCCCGGCGCATGGCAGAGCTGGGAGACACAGGCCGGGAAATCACTGTGTACTGCGCCTCCGGTGCCAGAAGTGCCTATGCGGCCCGTATCCTGGCACAGCAGGGGTTCAGTAATGTGAAAAACGGCGGTGGTCTGATGCAGATGATGGCTGGTTGATAACAACAGTTTCAGTATTAAAAGCCCCCGATGGCCTGAGCCTCCGGGGGCTTTTTTGAATTTTAAGAGCCTCAGACCAGGGTTACCTTTGCCTTCTGTCTGTACTTTGTATGGAGCAATTTGTGAGATTTTTCTCCCAAAGGGGCCCCTAGGAACTCTTTGTAGAGCTCCGCCACTGCGGGATTCTCATGAGATTTGCGTAGTGGCTTGCCCTCATCTTCCCGGAATATGGCGTTTATCCGGGACTGCCTGACTTTATTGTCAGTCAAGCGGGGTTGACCACCGCCGCCTATACATCCGCCGGGGCAGGACATGATTTCTACAAAATGAAAGCCTTCACGTCCCTCCTTAATGGCATCCAGCAGATTCGCTGCATTGCCCAGTCCATGAGCTACCGCCAGCTTTACTTCCACACCTCTTAGGAAATCCCAGGCCGGAAGAGTGTCTTCCAGGGTCAGGGAGAGGGTTTTAATCCCCTCAAGACCCGCCAGGGGCCGAATGTGCAGGTTTTCACCCGGTAGAGGCCTGCCGGTTACAATTTCATGAACAGTCCTCAGAGCCGCCTCCATGACCCCACCGGTGTTGGCAAAAATATCTGCCGCTCCCGATGATATTCCCAGGGGAGCATCCATTTCTGAATCGGCCAGGTTCGGGAAATCCAGTCCGGCCTGTCTAATCATTCGTCCCAGCTCCCGGGTTGTCAGAACATAATCCACATCCTGGTACCCGCTGTCATTCATCTCATCCCTGGCGGCCTCGAATTTTTTGGCCGTACAGGGCATCACCGAAACGACTGTCATTTTTGACGGGTCTACTCCCACTTTTCCGGCATAGTAGGTCTTCGCCAGGGCTCCGAACATTTGCTGGGGAGACTTGCAGCTTGACAGATTAGGCATGAATTCAGGATAGAAATACTCTGTAAACTGAATCCATCCTGGAGAACAGCTGGTGAATTGCGGCAGAGCCGCCTCTTTCCCATCGACAAGGACGGTTTTG
>NZ_JAQIBL010000026.1 GCF_027859075.1 Oceanispirochaeta sp.
TTAATGAAAAGATATTCTAAAAAAATTATATCAGTATTATTACAAATGGCGTGTTTACGTAGTGAGTCGCTTTCCGATTTACCCATAACCACCATTGATTATACCCCTGCCTCATAGAACATTTTCTTGAAGAATTGAATTGTCCTATTTTTTTCTTGACAACCTATATGCTGAATGCTAGCATATATGCACGCGCGTGCACTTAATCATGCGCACCATAGTTTTATTCAAGAAATTTTGAGCAATAAGACTATGTGAATCCGAAATATGAGGTTTTTTTTTAACATTTAATGCACGCACGTGCAACAAGAGGTTTATAATGATTGAAGCAAGCAAAAACAATACCAGTTCAGCCATTGTCCGCTATGGAATGGTCGGAGGCGGCAGTGGAGCCTTTATCGGGGAGGTTCATAGAAAAGCCATTGGTATTGATGGCAAAGCAACTCTAACAGCAGGATGTTTCTCCCGATCCATGCCTTTGACCCTTGAAACAGGCAAAGCCCTCGGTGTCAATAAGGACCGTTTGTATGAATCTTATCTGGAAATGGCGGGAGCAGAAGCCAAAAGGGAAGATGGGATTGATTTTGTTTCCATCGTCACTCCCAACAGTTCTCATTTCACCATTGCCAGAGCTTTTCTTGAACAGGGTATCAATGTTGTATGCGATAAGCCTTTGACTACCAATTATGAAGAAGCTTTACTATTGCAGGAACTTGCAAAAGAAAAGGATCTGCTCTTTGCCGTTACATACACCTATACAGGCTATCCCGCGGTTAAACAAGCACGGGAGATGATTCGAAATGGAGAGATCGGCAAAATTAGATTTGTCAATGCCGAATACCCTCAGGAGTGGCTTGCCGAACCAGTTGAGAATGATCCCTCCAACAAGCAAGCTTTCTGGAGGACAGATCCAGCCCAGTCAGGAATTTCAAACTGTGTCGGTGATATAGGAAGCCATATGGAAAACATGATTTCCTATGTGACAGGTCTGGAAATTGACTCGCTGAGCGCCCGCTTGGACCGCATGGTTGAGGGACGTAAACTCGATGACAATGCAGTGATCATGTTGAATTACAAAGGCGGAGCCGAAGGTCTTTACTGGAGCTCACAGATTGCCTGGGGACATGATAATGACCTGAGCTTCAGAATCTATGGGACAGAAGGCGCAATTTCCTGGCGTCAGGAAAATCCGAATTACCTGAGAATTGCCAAAAAGGGAGAGCATGTCAAGATAGCCTCCCGTGGGCGTGATGACTTTTATAATCATCCCGGCTCTTATGTTCGACTCCCCTCGGGACATCCGGAGGGTTACTTCGAGGCTTTTGCCAACCTCTATTCCACCTATATTGACGCCCTTTCAATGAAAAAGAATGGCACCACTCCCCAAGGCGACCAACTGGATTTCCCCACAGCTCTTGATGGAGCCAAGGGAGTCAGATTTATTGAAAAGTGCGTTGAGAGCTCGGAAAAAAAATCAGCCTGGGTAAAATTCCAGGAAAAAAAGGAGAGATAAAATGGGAAGACCTGTAACAATTTTTACCGGACAGTGGGCGGATATTCCATTCAAAGAACTCTGTGTCCTGATCAAAAAAATAGGATACGACGGTCTGGAGATTGCCTGTTGGGGTGATCATATGGATGTACGCAAAGCATCCTCTGAAAAGGCTTATGTAAATGAAAAGCTGGAAACCCTCAGGAATAGTCATCTCAGCTGCACTGCCTTGGGAGCACATCTGGCGGGACAATGCGTAGGTGACTTTAATGACCCCCGGCTGGACGGTTTTGCACCGGCACAATATCAGGGCAAACCGGATGAGATCCGAAAATGGGGGATCGAAGAAATGATCCATACAGCACGAGCAGCCGCCGCTATGGGTTGCAGTGTGGTGACCGGTTTTATGGGATCTCCCATATGGAAGTATTTTTACTCTTTTCCACAGAATTCGGATGAGATGATTGAAGAGGGATATCAGACCATAAAGAACCTCTGGTCTCCTATTTTTGATGAGTTTGACAAACTGGGAGTTAGATTTGCTCTGGAAGTACACCCTTCAGAAATCGCTTACGATTACTGGTCTACAAAGAAACTCTTCGATGTGTTTGAAAACCGACCTACCCTGGGACTGAATTTCGATCCAAGCCATTTGATATGGCAGGGTGTGACACCCCACCTCTTCCTCAGGGATTTTGCAGACAAGGTTTACCATGTTCATATGAAGGATGCTTCGGTTACCTTGGATGGCCGGAGTGGAATACTGGGCTCTCACCTGCCTTTCGGCGACAGCCGTCGGGGATGGAATTTCCGGTCCATAGGGCATGGTCAGGTCGATTTCGGCTCCATTATTCGTGAACTGAACGATGCTGGCTACACAGGGCCTCTCTCTGTAGAGTGGGAAGACAATGGAATGGAGAGAGAATTCGGTGCTGCTGAATCTCTGGAATATGTCAGGAAGATGAACTTCTCACCTTCCACTGTTGACTTTGACGGTGCAATGGAAAACTGATGTCGGATAATACAATCCTTGATATTAAATCCATATCTAAAGAATTCTCCGGAGTCACTGTTTTAAACAACATTAATCTATCGGTGAGACGGGGAGAGATCCTCGGACTCATTGGAGAGAACGGTGCCGGCAAGTCCACAATGATAAAAATCATTAACGGAATATACAATCCCTCCGGAGGGTCTCTGTGTCTGAATGGTGAAACCATTGAGGTGAGGAATGCCCAGGCTGCCAAACATCATGGAATCGCCATGGTTCCGCAGGAGTTCAATCTGGTGAACACCGTGAATGTCTTTGAAAACATATTTCTGGGGAGTGAGCTTCGTAAAAAGAACGGACTTCTGAATAAAACAGAGATGCGCTCTGTTTCAAGATCCCTCCTGAAACGACTTGAAACAGACATATCTGTGGAATCAATGATATCCACCCTCAGTGTTGCTGAAAAACAGATGGTAGAGGTCTCCAAGGCCCTGGTTCATGACGCAAAAATACTTATTTTTGATGAACCCACAACCACTTTAACACATCATGAGATCGATATCCTTTTTGAGCTGATAAACAGGCTCAGGGATGATGGTGTTACCATGATTTTCGTTTCCCATAAGCTCAAAGAGATTAAAACCATTTGTGACCGTGTAGCTGTTCTCAGGGATGGAGACCTGGTGGATGTAAGCGATATAGCTGACATAAATGAACATGAGATGGCACAGAAGATGGTGGGGAGAGAGCCATCTACCATATTCCCTGTCAAAAGTATCCCCGATGCAGATATTGAAGTGTTATCTGTCAAAGGACTCAATGTTGAAAACATACTTTCGGATATAAACATAACACTGAAAATGGGTGAAATACTCGGTCTTGCCGGCCTGGTAGGGGCAGGAAGGACAGAATTTGCCGAAACCGTCATGGGACTGCGATCCAAAGAGAGTGGTACAGTCACGATCAAAGGTAAAGAGGTGGAGATAAAAACGCCCCGCACAGCCATTGAAAACAAACTGAGTTATATAAGTGAAGACAGACAGGGAAAAGGTATTAATACAAGATTTGACTTGCTGGCTAACACGACTCTCATATCTCTGAAAAAGTATTCAAAAATCCTGCTGGATAAAAAGATGATTCAAGAAACTGCACAAAAATATGTGGAACTGTTTAAGACCAAAACAGCATCTCTCAAGACAGAGCTTCAGTATCTGAGCGGCGGTAACCAGCAGAAAGTCTATCTGTCCAAATGGATGGATACGGAACCTGAGATCCTGATTCTCGATGAACCGACCCGTGGTATAGACATCAATGCAAAAAGTGAAATTTACCAGTTCATCAATCAGCTGACAGATAAGGGATTTTCTCTGATTGTCATCTCTTCAGAACTGGAAGAAATCATCGGACTCTGTACAAGAGTCTATGTCCTGAGGGAAGGAAAGATTGCCGGAGAGCTGACTGGCGAACACATAAATGAGGAGGAAATCATGTTTTACGCCACAGGCGTGAAGGTGATGGAACAAATATGATATCAAACGATACAACTTCTATGGGAGATATCCGGAAGTACTTCAACTGGAGGAACCATACAACCCTGGTCGGATTTTTAGCACTCTTCCTGCTTGCCTCAATCATAGGATGGCCACACTTTTTAAAATCACGCAATTTGATAACCCTGCTGAGACAGATCTCCTATACGGGAATTATTTCTCTGGGGATGACTCTGGTCATCATCTCTGGCGGTTTTGATCTGTCCGTCGGTTCTATGACAGCCTTTGCGGGAGGAGTTGCCATCTTTGCAATGAACTCCTTTGGACCCGGCAGTTCAATGGGAGTAGCCGCCGGTATATTAACAGCACTGATATTTGCAACATTTTTAGGTTCTTTGAACGGTTTCCTTATCACAAAATGGCGCATAGCCCCCTTTATTGCCACACTGGGAACCATGTCCATATACCGGTCACTGGTCATCTACATTGCTCAGGCGGGAAATATTGAGTCCATCAATATGAGTTACGGAATAATCGGTTCAGGATCTGTCCTGGGTCTGCCTGTACCGGTGTGGATGTTCTTTATTATCGCCGGAGTACTGCATGTCTTTTTGAATCATACCCGGACTGGGCGTTATATATGTGCCGTGGGAGATAATGAACAGGTGGCCCGGTATTCTGCAATCAATATCAATCTTATCCGTTTTATACCCTATGCGATAACCGGATTCACCGTAGGCGTATCGGCTCTGCTCTGGTCATCCAGACTGAACTGTGTTAACCCCTCAGACTGCTCCGGGTATGAACTGGATGCCATTGCCGCGGTAGTTATAGGCGGAACTCCAATGACCGGAGGCCGGGGAAGTATTATAGGCACTGTTTTAGGTGCAATCATGCTCGGAATAATCAACAATATGCTGGTTCTGGCAGGAGTCTCTTCATACCTCCAGCTGGCTGCCAAGGGTGTTGTGATTATAGTTGCAGTGTTACTGCAATATAAAAAATGATGGAGGAATTATTCATGAAAAAGTTATTGATGGTTTGCCTTATAGCATTATTTGCTATAAGCGGTGTTTTTGCTGCTGGTCAGAAGGATGGTGAAAATGTAAAGCACATCGGGGTTGCCATTCCCAGTGCCGACCACGGATGGACCGGTGGTATCGTCTGGTGGGCGAACAAGAGAGCAAAAGAGATTGAAGCAGAGTATGGCGGAAAGGTAAAAGTAAGCGTTGTAACAGCTAATGGTCCTTCTACACAGATTCAGGCAGTTGAGAACCTAATGTCAATCGGTATTGACTATCTGGTAATTCTTCCCCACGAATCAGCTCCTCTGACTCCCATTGTAAAAGAAGCTCACGATGCCGGAATTAAATGTATCGTTGTTGACCGCGGATTAACTGACACCGGATTCGGATATGTAAACCTTGCCGGCGACAACCCCGGATTTGGAACACTCAGCGGCAAGTGGATGGCCAAAGAGATGATGGCCAAATCAAAGGGTGGCAACATCGTATGTATGGGAGGACTTCCTGTTCCCATCGATAAGGAAAGAATGGATGGTTTCTTTGCCGAAATTGACAAAGAGTCTTCTATTGTTAACCTGCTCGGAAAAGATAAATACGAATTTGCAGACTGGTCTACACAGAAAGGTCTGGAACTGATGGAAACATTCCTCAGCCAGTACCCCAAAATTGATGCTGTTTTCTGCCAGGATGATGATGTTCTCCGTGGTGTTCTTCAGGCTTACAAAGAGTCCGGAAGATCCGATAGTCACACCTTCCTCGGAGGAGCCGGTTCCAAAGTTGTCATGAAAATGATTATGGATGGAGATCCTCTTGTCAGAGCGACTGTTACCTATCATCCCATGATGATTGCCGATGGAATGAACTATGCCCTTGATGTTGCCATGGGTAAGAAATCTGCAGATTTCCACAATGCATCTGCACCCATATCCGTAGTCATTCCTTCTGTTCTGCTTACAAAAGACAATGTAGCCGACTACTACGAAGCAGATTCTGTTTACTAAAATCGTAATAATGCTATAATCTTCAAGCCGGACTTAATCAGTCCGGCTTTCATTTTTTGAGAATGAAGAAATCGGAGCAAGGGGACGATTTTGAGAAAAAAAGTGACCAGGGTTGATGTTGCCAAAGCGGCGGGAGTAGCGGAATCCACCGTTTCACGCGCTTTGAACGATTCGACTCTGATCTCAAGTGATGTGAAAATACGAATCAGACTAATCGCTTCGCAGCTGGGTTATATTCCCAACCGGCAGGCGGTTCTTCTGGCAAGCAATAAAACAATGAGGGTCGGACTTGTGGTTCGAACCTATAAATCCTTCTCTCCATTTACCCGCAGTTACTTCCCCCGGCTCCTGGACGGTGTGCTTCAAAAAGCGGAGGCCCTGGGATATTCAGTCACTGTTGTCCTGGATAAGAAAAATGATGAATACAAAGACCTGAGTGAAATGATCTACAGCAAGGAAGTGGATGGATTCATTTTCTCTGTTACTCCTCTTGAAGATCCCAGATTCGGAGATCTTCTAAGTCATAAGGTCCCCTTCGTTCTTGTGAACAACCTATTTCAGGGAGCTGACTGTATCAACTGCGACCCCTATGCAGGAACACGGGATGCCCTCTCCCATCTTGCAAGCATGGGTCATAAACATATCGGGTATATAACGGGAGACTCCAACTACTGGGATGGCAAAGAGCGGCTATCTGTATTCCAGAATCTCTGTATGAAACAAGGAATGGAATTCACCCTTTGTCAAGGAAATTTTTCCAAACGAAGCGGGATGGCCGGAGCGGAAAAACTCTTAGCCGACAGATCAGGGCTGACCGCGATAATGGCAGGATCCGACCGTTGCGCCCTTGGGGTGATGGAGTACTGCAAGAAAAAAAATATACGGATTCCTGAAGACATCAGTCTTATAGGATTTGACAACCTCGGTCCTGCCAGAGATTCTGTTCCTGGACTTTCAACCATTCACAATCCGGTCGTACGGATGGGATCGGATGCTATGGAACTGTTATATCAGAGTCTCATTGAGAAAATTGAAAAGAAGACTTCCCTTCTGATTGACTCAGGATTTATTATAAGAGGTTCAACAGGGGTTCCCCGTGGACAATAAAACTATAAGAATTGCTTTGATCGGATGTGGAAATATGGGGAATTATTACGCCCATAACCTATCGCTGATGAAGGATGTAGCAATAATAATCGCCTGTGATCCTTCACGGGAAAAATTAGAGCAGTTCTGTGCAAAATGGAAGATCCCCTCGGGTACAATTGACTGGCGGGAACTCATCCCCCGGGAAGGCTCTTCTTCGAAAATCGACGGCATTATCAACTGCTCTATCGATAAGCTCCATGGTGAAATTTCCAACGCCTGCATCAATTCTTCCCTTCCGCTTCTAGCAGAAAAGCCTTTTGCAGTCCCCTTTGAAACATTGAAAAATCGGACTCCCCTGGAATTGAAAAAATGGTTATTTGTTATAAATTTTTCAAAACGTCACATCCCGGCCATTGCCCATGTTCGGGAATTCCTGAATCAGGGAGGCCTGGGCAGAATTCACAGAATGGAGCTTCATTACAGGCAGGGATGGGTTCTGAATCACGATTTTGGTGACTGGCATGAGACCTCCGCCTGGTTCTGGCGCTTAAGCAATGACTTTTCCCATCATGGAGTGCTGGGGGATCTTGGTTCCCATCTCTTCGATCTTGCCTGTTATTTCTGCGGCTCTGTAAAAACCATATCCTGTCATCTGAACAGGATCAAAAAGAATCAGGACAAATTCAAAGGACACCTATTGAATAGTATTGATGATGCCCACTGCCTACTGGAGATGCAGGACGGCACAGCCGTTGTGGTGAATGCGACAAGAACGTCGGTCGGCGAGAAAGATAGTTTGTCAGTACTGATCAGCGGTGACAAGGGTTCTATCAGACTCATGCCGGAAGAAAGCAAAGACAGTTACCAGCTTTACCTCGTAGAATATGGAGAGTGGCAGACAGTCGCCTGTTCAGGTACCCCCCCCAAAAACCATGAATTTTTTATTAAAGGAATCAAGTCTTCAGACATATCGGATTATCCGGGGATTTACGAGGCAATATATAACGACGTGGTAATCGAAGCAGCCGTTGAAAGTGCTCAAAAAGGCTGGCGAATTGATATAGATTCTTTCGGGGAGAAGAAACTGGGGAACATATGGCACAATTTAGAACAGCAGATATAATTCCTCTGGGAACCCTGGTACGAGGAGGAGAGAAAACTTTTCAGGCTCTGGACAGATTCATACCCACAGGGATCGAATCGGTAGAAATCTCCTTCTGGGACACAATTCCGAAATCGGCCGACCTGTTCTGGATGGAGAGGATTGCAGAAAGATGTGAAGCAGCGGGGATTTATATTTCTGCCTTAGGGATCTTTGCCAACTCTCTGAAAAACAATGAATTGAAGACATTGGCAAAGAAAGATTGGAATACTCTTGTAGACTTTGCCCAGCGGTTTCAGATCCCTGTCATATCCGGTTTTACCGGTAGAGTTCCCGGAAAACCTGTAGAAGTATCTTTTAAGCCAATCGAAGATTTTTTTACTCCTGTTGCGAACAGATGTCTGAACAGCGGGATTAAACTGGCCTTTGAGAATTGCCCCATGGAAGGAAATAAAGTGGATGGTGATTGGAACATCGCCTTTCTTCCTGAACTTTGGGAAATTCTTTTTAATCATATCTTTCCAACTGATGCAGTAGGCCTGGAATTTGACCCGGCCCACTGTGTACGACTCAAACTGCCCGTTCTGGATCTCCTGAATGACTGGTTACCCCGGATTCATCATATTCATGGAAAAGATGCCTCAAATCAGCCTCCTCAGGAATTTCGCTTTCCCGGTGAGGGAAGCGTAGATTGGCTTAAGATTATGAAACTGATCCAAACCTCCGGATACGCCGGGACAATAGATTTGGAAGGGTATCATGGAGAATTCATCTCCCATGAATATGAAATGGATAATCAGAGAAAAAGTCTGAATTACTTGAAAGAATGCAGATTATCTTCAGCCCGGGGGCATAGCATTAACTGAACAGGAAAAGCCCAGAAGCATGCCGAAGAACTGCCGCTTTAAATGATCTTAAAATTTAATACCGGCCCTTGAGCTCTCACCAGTGGTGAGAGTTGTTAACAGAGGCCTCGCATACAAATCCTTTCTCTTCAATCCATTTTTCCTGCCTGACATGATCCATCCCATTGAGCCCATGACCCGGTACAGCCATTTTGGAAATTTCACAGCGACATAAGCATTTTCAAGGACTCCCCCGGAAGAATTCTTCAGGTCTGCCGCCAGTGTCTGGAATGCCTCAAACACCTGCCTCTTTCCCCGGGAGCGCAAAGGCATACCGGCCATCTGTTTGTAAGGTTCACCCATTCCAAGACCGATGCCGAAGCGCCAGATCAGTCCGCTTTTCAGGCAGAACAATTCCAGTATTTTCAGAGCGTCCCGATTCTGTATGGCTTCGGGAAATCCGCAGTTGACTATGCCGTAAACACGGATATCTTTCTTATCATTGTTGGAAGCTCTGTATTCCTGATACCTCGAAAGCCACCAGCTGAGATGCCCCGGCAGAGCATCCACATAGAGAGGCAATGCCAAGATCCAGACTTCACAGTCATCCAGTTTCTTCAATACTTCAGAAGGATCATCGGGGATACTGCGGGAGAGCGTATGAATCGAAACTGCATCCTCCTGCAGCCCCTCTTCAGTCAGGTATTGTCCCAGATCTTTAAGGATTTGTGCCGAGTTGCTTCCCGATTCTCCCCGGGGGCTGCCCCCCCGAGGACTACTGCTCCGGGGACTTCCACAAATGTAGAGTATTTTTTTCATTGAACATCTCCTTCAAAAAAACGGTCCAATCCCGCGTAATCCTCTGAAGACCTGAGGATCAGGGTATTCATCTTCCCCCTGTAGATATTGTCATTCAGATTTTCACCGGTCCTTCTGAAAACCTCTTCTTCCTCCCCACTGAGATCGTCTCCGTATCCCGCCAGAAATGGTTCAGCACCTTTGCCGTATCGGAGAGGATGGTGGGTTTCTCCCTTATGGGTCACAAAAAAGGGAAGGACCCGGCCCAGTGAACGATCCTGAAGAATTTTGACAGCAGGGCTGTAACTGCCCCAGGTAACGGGGCAGAGATAGAGGATACGATCTGAAAGGATTTCTTCCTTCATTAATTTTGAAGCATCATCCTTAAAAACACATAGTCCCGGTGTTTTAAGCCAGCAGTTGAAACAGCCCAGACAGGGTTCCATATTCACCTGGCCTAAATCAAAAAAACGGATATCCCTTGTTGGATGGGCGGCTTTTTCTGTTTTTTCCCTTAAATATTCCAGTATTTCCCGGCCCTGCAAGTCGGGGGTGTCATGGATAATGGTGTATCTCATGGTTTTCTCTCCTGGAGACAGGCAGATGTTTACACTGTCAACATCAAGAACATACACCGGCATGTTTACACTGTCAACATAAATTTGTTATATTTGTATGAAATGAATGATTACCATCACGGACACCTGAAACAGCAGCTTCTTGATGAGGGGCTTAAACTGCTGATAGAAGACGGGTATAAGAATTTCTCAATGAGAAAGCTGGCCCGCCGCTGCAATGTATCCCACACCTCACCTTATAGACATTTTGCTGATAAGGAAAAACTTATAAAAGCCCTATCCGTCGAAGTGCATGAAAAGTTCAATACCTCACTTAAAGAGTCAATGGATCAGGTGGAAGGATCTCCTGTAGATAAGCTGAAAGGCATGGGGAAAGGATATGTCAAGTTCTTCATGAAGAATCCTGATTACCTGGAACTTCTCTTCCTGACTCCAGAGCTTTATAATATGGAAAACAGAAAGGACGACTGCGGGGACGGATCATCCTTTTTAACCTATTTTTCTGCCGTGTCCAGAGCCCTGAATGGAAATGGTACCGTTGACCTCACCCTGCCGGAGGGTCCTTCGGTATTAAAAAAACCGGAAGCAATTCCGGGAGCTGCCTTGCAGCCCTGGTGCCTGATTCATGGATTAACAGTCCTTCTTGTCAAAAAAGCCATCCCCGTCAGCAGTCCTGAAGATGTGGATCGGCTGATAGAACAGATTCTGGAGACAGTCTGAATCCTGTCTCAAAGACCCTCTGCTTTCAAATTCTTTTTGTATCGTCTATGAGACAGATACAGGAGCAGACCGATGAAGGGAATGGATGCAAGAGCGATCACATTTCCCTGAAAAAGATGATACAGATAAAAGCGGATGTGATTTCCCCCGTCTGTGAAGGCCGTAATCAGCTGTCCCTGGCCCATATCCATACCCGTACCCTGAGATAAATTAGTAAACAGCTCCGCCATGGAACTGGAAATCAGCAGAAAAGTCACGACTACGGGGATCCCTGTGAACACACTGCGGATGACATTGCCCCTGCTGATCAATACGGTGACGGAAATGACAGAGAGAAGATTAGGGAGATCTCCCAGGGGCAGAGTCCTGTTCCCGGGGAGAATCAGGGCGATTCCCAGAGCGATGGGCATAAGGATCAGACCCGATACAATGACTGATTTATTGTTCATCAGGATTCCCGTATCCACCGCCACATTCAGCCCCGAGCGCCCGGGAAACCAGTTTTGAATTCTTTCCTTCATGCTGTTGGAGATGGGGGAAATACCTTCCCCGATAAGCTCTCCGCATTTTGGAAGGAGGTACATCACCGCGGCAATATGAATCCCCAGCTCCAGAAATGTTTTGACAGAATAGCCGGCACCAATCCCCAGGAGGATGCCCATAAAAAACCCGATCACCATGGGATCAGCAAACTGATTCAGCCTTGAATCACCCGTATGTGGGTTGAAATTCCATTTTTTGACATAGGGAATCCGGTCGTACAGGCTGTCCATCAGCTCGGCAAAGGGGAGCAGACCGACCACCGACACAGGCGAAATGGTGACTCCCTCCAGGCCGGACTCCCGGAACACATAGGGGGCGGTCCAGTCGGCTGTCTTGATGGTATAAATCGTTATCAGGGTGATAGCCGCAAAGGCTATGAAATAGTTGTGGGAGACAGCAAAAAGGAGTGCCCCGATGAGAGCCAGGTGCCAGTAGTTCCAGATATCGATATAGATGGTTCTGGTCGTTTTCAAGGCGATCATGATGATGTTGATCAATATGATGAAGGGAATGGAAAGAGGGGCCAGAGGAGAACTCCAGGTGATGGCAGCCAGGGGAGGCCAGCCCACGTCCAGAACGGGGAAATCGAGACCCCTCACACGAATGATCTGCTCGACGGCGGGTCTGATATTGTCCACAAAAAAAGAAAAAACAATAAATACACCGGCGAAACCGGTTCCCAGCTGCAGAGCCGCCTTGAGAAGACGGCCTAAGGGCATCCGGATGATCAGTCCTATGATGATGATGAAAAAAGGGAGCATGATATAGGCCTTGAACTCAAAGAAGGCATCGATAAATGATTTTAAGATTTCCATAACCCTGATCATAATGATTCCCCCCTCCTTCCACAAGCAATCAGTTCAGCCCGGAGAGATTTATCTTGACAGATCAGGAACAATGTGTGACTATATAATCTATATCAGTCATACAGTCATTATATGGAGGAACCGATGCCCCGTTCATTCAGCAATCAGGAATCCAGGCAGATAAGGGATTCTCTTATGCAGAAGGGAAAGGACTTGTTTTCCCTTCAGGGCCTGAGGAAAACGACCCTTGATGACCTGGTTCAGGCGGCGGGGATCGCCAAAGGTTCCTTTTATAAATTTTTCCCTTCCAAGGAAATCCTGTACATGGAGATTCTGGAGGAGGAAGAGCGGCAGTTGAGGAGCAGCCTGAAGCTCAAACATGTTCAGGGAGAGACTCTGACCAGAGAGGGAATCAAATCCTTCTTTATGGGCTTTATCTCCTATATGGACAAGAATCCCCTGTTTATCAAGATGTTTCAGGAACAGGCTCTGGAACTTCTGATGAGAAAACTGCCCCCGGAAATAGTAGAGAATCACATGAAAAATGATGATACCTGGTTTCAGGAGGTTTTTGCTGACTGGCAGAGTTCGGGCTATCTGATCGCAATGAAACCAGAGGTCTTTGCCGCCCTGATGAGGGGAATTTTCATACTCTTCACCCAGAAGGAAATCATCGGAAAACAGCACTTTGAAGGAGCCCTGAGCTTTCTTTTTGACAGCCTGTCGGGAGAAATTATGCGGAGCAAGGAGACAAAATGATAAAGGTTGAAAATTTAAGATACAGATATCCCGGTCAGGATAAGCTCACAATCAAGGATATCTCCTTTTCCATAGCCAGGGGAGAGATTTTCGGTTTCCTGGGCCCATCGGGAGCAGGAAAGAGCACCACTCAGAAAATCCTGATAGGCATCCTTAAAGATTATAAAGGAATAGTCCGGGTCAATAATAAAAACATATCTGAGGCCGGGGGAGATTTCTACAACGATATCGGAGTCTCTTTTGAACTGCCCAACCTGTACAGCAAACTCACAGGCCGTGAAAATCTGGAGTTTTTTGCCAATTTGTACAGAGTCCCTACCCGGCCGGCTGAGGAGCTGCTCGCCCTGGTGGGTCTGGAAGAGGCATCCGATAAAAGAGTCTCCGACTATTCAAAGGGCATGAAAATGCGTTTAAATTTCTGTCGATCTCTGGTTCATAATCCGGCGATTCTGTTTCTGGATGAACCGACTTCCGGGCTGGACCCGGTGAATGCCAAAAAAATAAAAGACATCATCATGGAGCTTAAAAGCAGGGGGAAAACCATCTTCCTGACAACCCATAATATGAATGTAGCCGATGAACTCTGCGACCGCGTCGCCTTCATCAATGAAGGAGAACTGGCCCTGATAGATTCACCACGCCGACTGAAGATTGATAAAGGAGAAAAGAAAGTCCGCCTGGATTTCAGCAGGGAAGATTCTATTCAGAGTCAGGAGTTCCCACTCAAAGACCTGGGCCGCAATACAGCTTTTCTGGATCTGCTGAACTCAGAAAATATTGAAACAATTCACACGAAAGAAGCCTCCCTGGAGGAGATCTTTATAAAGGTCACCGGAAGGAGGCTGGAATGAAAGATCTGAAAGCCTTTGCCCTGCTGACAGTCTCGAATATAAAGCTGCAGCACCGGCAGGGATTTACGGCTGCCTGGCTGGTTATCTCACTGTTCTATATCCTGGGCCTGTATTTTCTACCGGAAAATCTGACGGCGAAAATCCTGCCGCTGATCCTTCTTTCTGAACCCTCCACCTTTGCCATGATTTTCACCGGAGCCATTCTGCTCCTGGAACGGGATGAAGGTCTTTTGGAGAACCTGTTTATAACCCCCCTTCCGGTCAAAACGTATATGCTTGCCAAGGCTCTGGCCTTGAGCCTGCCTGCCATGGGCAGCACTCTCCTCATATCCCTGGTATTAGCCCCTCTGAGATGGTCCCTGCTCCTGGTCCTGCCTGGCGTCTTTCTGACGACTCTCTTCTTCTCCCTGTTTACCTTTATTCCTGCATCCGCCTCCCGGGACATAATGAGTCTCATAGGCAGGATAGGATTCTATGGTTATGTTTTCACTTTTTCAATTCTGGATTATTTCGGAATTCTCAAGGGTTGGTACCAGTACATTCTTCCCAGCAAGGGAACTCTTATTCTCATGACCATGGCAGTGGGAAAAGAGCCGGGTTCCCCTCTGGAACTGATTCCGGCCTTTGCCAGTCTGGCAGCAGGGATACTGGTCATCCTCCCTCTGGCTGAAAAAAGCTTTTACAAAAACCTGATCCTGCAAGGAGCGCCCCGATGACGGTTAAAGCCTTTTTGCGTCTGGATGTGAAAAATATATCCAGGGATGTCATGCTCCTGGTACTACTGCCGGTACCACTTTTTCTGGCACTTCTTTTAAGGTTCGGTTTTCAACCCCTCCGGGAAGTACTGATTCC
>NZ_JAQIBL010000027.1 GCF_027859075.1 Oceanispirochaeta sp.
ATGGTCAACGTTGCCGAAAAAACGGGAACCATAGTCGCCATCGAAGGTGTTGCCGATAAAAATTGCATTTATTCACATGACAGGATGAAAAGGACTTTAGAACTGGTTCCCTCTCCCAATCTCGGAATCATTTATGACCCGGTGAATTTTCTGTCCTCTGCAAGAGCCCATGAAAGCGATTTCCTGATGAAAGAAGCCTTTGAACTTTTTGCCCCCAGAATGGTCGCCGTTCACGCCAAAGACTACATCATGGTCAACAACATAAAAGACGGGACTCTGCCGTCCGGAAAAGGTCAGCTGAACTATTCTCTTTTCTTTGACTTGATAAAATATTACAAACCCTGGATTCCCATTCTGATGGAAAACAATACTCCCGAAACTATTGAGGAAAGTTTAAAATTCATAAGAATGGTAAAAGAGGAAATCGGGTGAAGATAATCGATCGCTATATTAATGAAATGCTTCTCGCCACACCGGAAACCCCCCTCTGGAATCAGGAGATGATCCGGCTGAAAAAAAAGGCAAGCTGGAATTATATTGACGGATGTATGATGACGGCATTTTTGACATTGTACAAAAATTCCCAGGATAAAAAATATCTGAACTTCCTTAAAAACTACATTGATTACTTCATCAATAAAGACGGGCAGATTCTGACTTATGACCGGAAAAAATTCAATCTAGACAACATTAATGAAGGCAAGGTTTTATTTGAACTCTACGATATATTCAAGGAAGAAAAATACAGAAAGGCGATGGACCGGCTTTACAGGCAACTCCGGGATCAGCCCAGAACAAAAGAAGGAAATTTCTGGCATAAAGGTATTTATCCGGATCAGATCTGGCTGGACGGCTTGTATATGGCACAGCCTTTTTACCTTGAATATGAAAAGCGTTTTAACAATAAAAAGAACTATGACGACATTCTTGAACAGTACCGCCAAGTTAAAAAACTGTTAAAGGATAATGCCACAGGATTGTATTACCACGCCTTTGACTCATCCCGGACAATTTTCTGGTGTGATGAGAAGACGGGCCAATCTCCCCATTTCTGGCTCAGGGCCATTGGTTGGTTTTATATGTCACTGGTAGATATTTTGGAACTGCTGGATGATGCTGAGGATATGGATTTTTTTAAAGAAATATCTTCAATTTTCCAGGACTTAACAGACTCCCTTCTTCAATATCAGGATGATTCGGGAATGTGGTATCAAATCGTAGACAGGGGATCAACAATAAAGAATTACCTGGAAACCAGCGGATCCGCAATCCTTTCTTATGCTCTGTTTAAGGCTGTTCATCTGAAAATTATACCCCCGTCCTACAGGAAAAATGCGGAGAGGGCCTTTTCCGGAATCTGTCAAAAATATCTGTTTGAAAAACAGGGGCGTATGAATCTGGGTGGAACCTGTATGGTGGCAGGGCTGGGAGGAAAGGAGAAACGGGATGGATCATTTGAATACTATATGTCTGAACCTGTTGTGGAGAATGAAGCCAAGGGAATTGCACCTTTCATTCTGGCTTATCTTTATTCACAACTTTAGTCTCATATAAAACATCCCGTTAATCATCAATAAATCACTTTCCCATTCTTCATCTCCTTCACAAATTTACTGATATATTTATCTTTAGTCCCCGGTTTATCATAGGCTTTGCTGTTTTGCCTGGACTCCAGATAATCCAGTTCTTTTTTAAGCTCCAGATAACTGAGATAGCGCCCCTGATCCAGAGAACCTTCGGACAGTGCTTTCTGAACGGCACAGGAAGGCTCCCCTGTGTGGCTGCAATCCCGGAACCGGCATGATGCGGCTATATCGCTGATCTCCTGAAAGACAGTATCCAGTCCGTCATCACTCCCCCAGAGCTGAATTTCCTTCAGCCCCGGAGTATCTATAAGCTGGCCTCCCTGGGGCAGGAGTACCATCTGAGCACAAGTGGTGGTATGCCTTCCCCTCTTATCGGCAAATCGGTTTTCCCCCAGACGCTGAGACTCCTTACCCAGAAGTCTGTTGGTCAGTGCGGATTTCCCCACACCCGAAGGACCGATTAAGAGGATCGTTTTTTGGATGGAAAGCATTGAATTCAAGTCATCAATTCCCTCTCCCGTTTGCGCACTGGAAAGCAGAACATCGACACCGGGAGCGATAAATTCAGCCTCCCGTTTTATACTCTCACGATTTTCACAAAGATCAGATTTATTGAGAATGACAATCGGCTGAGCGCCGGAATTCCATGCTATGGTAAGGTAACGCTCCAGTTTCCTGGTGGAATAATTCCGGCCTCCGTCGAGGCCCAATACGATGCCCACATAGTGAATATTGGCTGCAATAGGCTGCTCTTCGGTCCTGGGTCCAGCAACTTTCCTGCTCAACACAGAACTCCGCGGAAGGATTTTGCAGATAAGAGCCCGGTCGTTCTCATGCTCTAAAATGACCCAGTCTCCTGTGACAGGCAGATCAAGTACAACCTGGGAATGATACCTGAGAGACCCTTTCAGCTCAGCTCTCAACACTCTGTCTCCAACTGCGATGAGGTAGAATTCCCGATTATTCTCAATGACCCTTCCCAGCATCTGCTGTTCTTTAATATCTACATTATGTGGACATATTCCCCAATGATTATTCATGATTTTCTTCCTTCTGCAGACTTAACGCCTGTATATGATCGAGAGTCTTACCCGCGGGAAAGGGAAGCTGAGACATGAAGGACGCCGCCAGTGAGAACAGCATCATCTCATTGTCATCTGCTGCAATTCTATTGGAACGGATAATTCCACAGTTCCTACAGCGGTGAATAAGGGACCATTCCCTATCCTCCTGTACCCAAATACTGATGGGTTTCATAATTCCATGACAGCTGGCTCTTCTATCCCCCGCGATAATATCAACGTGGATACTGGAGAGACATTTCGGACAATGGTTCCTTTGATTTCCACCATTTTTGAGAGGGGATACTGCCGACCCGCAAGAGAGACAGATAAATGACTCATGGGGATTATTTCTTATTATTTTAGCTCTGGACATAAAAATTCCTATGGAAAGGTATCCTATCTTCATGGAGACAAGCTCTTGAAAATACCAATGGCTAGACTTATAAAAATAAATCTATAATATCTATTGCTGAGTTTAAGAATTTTTACAGGATGCCCTGTTCAGGACAAAAGTGATTTGCGTGAGTGTCTGAGTGCCGGAATAAATCTCCAAGAATCAGAATTCAGAATGGATTTTTAGAAACTAGAAAACTAATAAATAAAAAAGCCACCCTAGAACAGGGACACCCTCTTATGAAAATCTAACATCAAAACCTCCGTTGGTTTAATATTTAAAGCAGTGAAAGAGCACTTTGACTCAGAACACCGTATACAGCTTATATATAAAAGGATTTTTATGTCAATCAAAATTTTATCATTTCAATATCACTACCAACCATAGCCGAGATAACACGGAACGCCATGCTGGGATTTCCGTTCCAATCATGATCAATACGGGAGCCTTCGATCAGACAGATTCAGGAAATCATCCATCTGTTCAGCATATCCATCTACTCTGATTTTTTAAATGGTTTACTGAGACTGGTTGTAAAACCGAAGACCTGCCCTGTTCTGAACATCCAATTCGACAGGAATAAGGGTATCAAGCACACTCTGGATATCTTTGACTAAAGTGGTATATTCCTTGAGGTTGGTGATTTGAGTGGCATTAAGGGCAAAACGCATGATATGCAATTCATGTTTAACAAAGATAGTGGAACAGGGGGATGATTCTCTTCTGCAAATTACCGCTCATATAGATAAGAAGATTCCGGCAGCTGATGAGATCGAGTTTTGAGAATGAGCCACATAGGCCATGATCTTTACCCTCATGCCATGATTTACTAGCGTTATTACAACAATCCCCGAATAATGATCGTCTGTATTTTTGAAAGACACTGTTAGTCCTAATCGCTTTAGGCAGGATTCATGACAACCTGATTTATACCATCCCGACCTTGAAATAGTAACAATTTTTCCTTAAATCCCTGATTATTTCAATTTCCAACGAAAAAAAACAAAATTTACTAATCTTTTTTAACGATAGTGATTTCACTGAGAGATTGGACCTTTGAAAAATGTATTTAACATCATTCCTCCAATTGAAAAGAGTAGAACGAAGCCTTAAACAGGCTGAAACCCCCTCAAATCAAGGAATTTGAACCTATAGAAGGATTTAATAATTTATTTTTAAAATGACGGAATCCTTTCAGAAAGCAAGAATTCATTCTTTTCTTCCCTGGAAATTGAAATATATTGAATTTAAATGTGTTTATTCAGTGGATTTATGTTTATTCATAAATATTATCCATTGCTTAACTTAGACATTATTATTAGTATGCAATTAATATTTTTTTTTAAGAGGTAATTTTATGTTAACAGGAACTGTGAAATGGTTTAATCCTACAAAAGGATTTGGTTTTA
>NZ_JAQIBL010000028.1 GCF_027859075.1 Oceanispirochaeta sp.
TAGCTCTCGTATTCGGAAACGAAAAAAACGGCCTGACAGATGAAGAAATATCTGCCTGCACTGAGGCTTGCGCCATTCCCGGCAATCCGCAGAATCCCTCTTTGAATCTTTCTCATGCGGTTCAGCTCCTATGCTATGTTTTTTTCAGGCAATCGGCTGAACAAACCGGTTTAGCAACTCCAGTTCCTCTCTCCACCATAGAAAAACTGGCAGATACGGTTGAATCCACACTTCAGGAATCTGGTTATTACAACAAACCCGACCGCTTTAAGACCCGTTTATTCTTCCGGGATATTTTTGCAAGAGCCACTTTGTCAGAAAGAGAAGCGCGCCACCTCGAAAAAGTATTTCAGAAGCTGAAAAGTCTTAAGAACCCCCGGATCGACTCAGAATGAAAACGAACAGGCAGGCTGTCATATACGCCCTAATGGCGGTTGTTCTCTGGTCAACCGTGGCCACAGCTTTTAAAAAATCTCTGGATCTGATCAGCCCTTTTGACCTGCTTCTCCTTTCCTGTTTCTGGTCTGTATTGATCCTTTCGATCATTCTTATCGTGCAGAACAAAGGGTTTTCCGGATTTATCCTGAAACCGGGGAAGTTTTTATCCTATATGACAGGTGCACTCCTCAACCCTGTCGCTTACTATCTTGTACTTTTTGCCAGCTATGATCTTCTGCCGGCTCAAATCGCCCAGCCCCTCAACTACACCTGGCCTCTGATGCTGGTACTTCTCTCCATACCCATTTTAAAAAAGAAGCCTGAACCCCGGGACGGTTTATCCCTGTTGATCTGCCTGGGGGGCATCATTCTGATCAGCCGGGGTGGTCAAACCACCGCATTAGGTGCATTGAGTCTGAAGGGGATTATATTGGCCCTGTTCAGTTCTGTCCTATGGGCCTTCTACTGGCTCATGGGGAAGAGACAAACAGGTTCTCAGAGTACCAGGCTCTTCTGGAATTTTTTTCTGGCTCTCCCTGTCCTATACCTGCTGAAGCCCACCCTGTCTCCCGGATTTCCTGTATTGACAGGGCCGATCCTTTTCTGGACGGCCTGGGTTGGACTCTTTGAAATGGGAATAACCTTTATGTTCTGGGGACTGGCACTGGCAAAGGCCGAACATCCAGCCCGGATCAGTCACCTGGTCTACCTCTCACCCTTTCTGTCCCTGTTCTGGATTTCATTGGTATTAGGAGAGTCCATCGCCATGACCACAATTGCCGGTCTATTCATTATCGTTGTTGGGATTTTAAGCAAGGAAATCCGATTTTTAAAGAATTAAGGATTGCCAGGGAGTGCTTTTTTTATGTCTTCGGGAATCTGTGCCGGATTGTAGCCGGTTTCCCGGATGCTTCCGTCTTTTGTCTGAAGTATTGTCTTGCTGGCTCCCCTCTGTTCCGGTGTAAAGTCCAGAAGCCCAAAGCTGACTTTGGTACCGACATATATCATATCTTCAGCGAGAACAAAGCTTTCTTCCGAAGGAACCAATTCTTTTCTCATGATCTGCAGGTCCTTTGATTTTTCATGAATCTTTTTTGATATGGCTAGGACCTGAGCCTCGGCCTGATCTTTCTGACGAAAATTAAGCTCTGTTGCTTCGCGAGTCTTGCAGATTTTACTGAAATGACGAACCTGTTTATCCATATGGTCCTGATCTTCACGCAGACTCTGTATGTCTTTCAGTATTTTGAAAAAAACATCCAACTCTTCCGGCTCCACACCCACAACCACATTGGTTTTGGCTTCATAGAGACTGCCGATCTTCCGGCATTTCACCCAGCCTTTTGCAACAGTAAGGCCGCCGACAATTTCACAGCGTCCCCCTTCCATCATCAGATCTCCACCTATCTTCACCGTGCTGTTGAGAAGAGCTCCGGAAACAAAAACAGAACCTTTAGCATGTACAAAACTGCTTTCGATGAAACGGGCATATAAATCACCCTTCACATCCAGATGCCCTTCCTTATCTCCGTTGATACCCGACTGGAGGAGCAGATTCCGGCCTGTTTCCAGGTGAACCCGGCCCACACTCTTCCCTATCTGGATATCACCGGAAGCTATAATACTGAAACCGTCGGCGACATGACCCTTCACAATAACAGAGCCCTGGAAAACGAGGTTTCCCGTGTTGTAATCCACATCATTGACTGTGACGACGGGCTCCAGAATAACCGCATTCTTATCTATTCGGACATTGCCGCTTTCAAGAGCATAAATTTTATCCTCTCTGATCTCAGTCAGATCTCCCGCATTAAGGGTTTCACCTTCGCCGGCTGGGGAGGCACTGATGATCTCTCCGGTTACATCCGTACCGTCATGAGGGGCTATCGGTTCTTCCAATTCAGCCAGAAGATCCCCGGCTTCTTTATATTGGATAAAATTCAGTTCTCTGAGGTCGATCCGTCCAAAGGGCAGCTCCCGAAAGGGTTTACCCGGAGCCTTGCTGAAGTGATATTTCACTTTCCCCCCCTGTCCATGCACAGGGGCTGTTCCCAGAGCTATTTCGATCCACTCATTATAGATTCCCCTCTCGATACACTCTATAATGGCGGGTTGAAGGACCCCATGAAGAATTTTATGGTCTTCCAGAAAGTAGTGTAACTGTTCTTCCGTCACCTTCCCGCCCCCTATCTTGGGAGGCTCAATGAGGATTTCGGCTTTCATCCGGTCTTCTCTGACCCGAAGCTGCATGGAGGGGGACAGATGAGCTCCCGCAGGCCATTCCACAATCTTCTCAATGCTGCCATCGGCCCGCTCAATTATTTCATCCAGCTGCATCATCCGTACCATGGGAATACCGAGGATTTTCATCCGGTTCATCACCTCTTCGGCAAAGACCCTGTTTTCCTGTGATGTGGGGGGATAAACACGCAGGACGGCATATCCGTTGCGGTAATAGAGGCTGAATCTTTTGTCTGAATTGTTTTGAGATGACATCGTCGTATTATAATCTACTCACCGAGAGCCCGCAAGTCCCGGGGGTAGGTTCAATAAACGCAATATTTTTTATGGGACCATACCTGTGAGGTAGGGATAGCCGTTGTTGATGGTACTGCTGATGCTCCAGATGTCTTCGGAACCGTTTGTTGTTTCTCCTGTGAAATCCCAGTTTGTAAATGAACTCTGAGTGTTCATTTATGCAGTCGTCAGAGCTGTTTCACCAATCAGACTAGCTGTTACATGACCAGAAACATCCTTATCATAAAAACAATCAGAATAAGTCCCGGTGCTGGCTCCGATCAAACCTCCACAAGTTGCAACAGAAGTTGGAACATCTCCAGCAGCATAACAATTTGAAACAGATACTAAGTTGTTTCCTATGAGACCTCCTAAAATGTTGCTTCCTGATACATTCCCGGTACTATAACAATTAGATACAGATCCGCTACCACAATGGCCGATCAAACCACCGATTTCAGTACCACTACCACCATTAATTGATCCAGTAGCATAGCATTGTTCTACATCAGTATCATAATTCACACCAATCAAACCACCAGAAAACGAAATTGATCCAGATACAGCAGAAGTGGAATAACAGCTTGTAACCGTACTTCCAAAATTAGTAATACCGATAAGACCTCCGACTGTACTTGCAGTACCACCGACAGGACCACTGGATGAAGATAATGTAGTGCTGCTGCTATTTACAAACCCTGCAACACCTCCGATTTCTGCCTGGCCTGATACAGTTACAGATGAATGACAATTCAAAATAGAACCATCGATTATTTCTCCGATTATTCCTCCTACAAACTCCTGACCTGAGACAGTACCGGATACACTGCAGTTTTTAACAAGACCTCCAGCAAGAACTTTTGCGGCTATTCCGCCAACATAATCCAAACCGGAAACTTGAATACCGGTTAGATTAACGTTGGTAATCTTACCAGAAACTTCAGCAAAAAATCCTTGCCCACTGATGGAGGGATTACTTATATTGAGGTTGATGATGTTATGTAAATTACCATTGAATATACCTGTAAAATCAGAACCAAAACCTATAGGAGTCCAAACAGCTTGAGATAGATCTACATCTTCTGTAAGAATATATGATCTGCTTAAAGTTGTTGTATCCGTGTTGATGGCTATTATTTCAGATACTGTTGATATGCAATAAATATCTATTGGGGTCAGTGGCAGGTAAATAAAGATACTATCACCATTTGACTTAACTCCACTGTTGGATACTGCTTTGGCAGTAATCGTATATTCAATAAATTGTGTTAATCCGGTAATAGTATAGGATGTAGTCCCTTTACTGACATTCGTTCCGGTAGTTCCATCAGGATTCCATGTAATCTCAACATGGTCATAGGCACTATCAGCTGGTTCAATCCAGGAAAGAAAGATTTCTCCTCCGCCTGCATGTGTTATCTCAAGAGTAACATCAAAACCATAATCAGGAAGCGTTTCATCAGATGGAGGTTCTTCAGATGGAGGTTCTTCAGATGGAGTCTCTTCTTCAGGAGGATTATCATCAGTATCAATTTTGGCCTTTATCTCATCCAGATAATCCGAGTCAATCTGACAAGCCATAAAAGGGAATATCAGACAGAATGATATTATTAAAAATATAAACTTTTTCATTCCTCTTCCTCCCATAAAACAACATCTCTAAGTCCTGTTGCATCAGCAGCCCGTTGTCCTTCATCTCCCCGCAAGTCCAGATAAGCAAAACGCTGAGCCAGTTCGGAATCAATTGACTTGAGTTCCTGATAAGCCTTTTTGACTGTACCGTAATTCTCCAACTCATGATTACAGCGGGCGGACCCCAGGAGTGCTTTTTTATTCCTGCTATCAGTGGATAATACTTTTTCATACCAGATGAGAGATTTTTCAAAATTATTCTGAATGAAATATATGTTCCCTGTGTTGATAAGAGATGGGATATAAACCCGTGACCGATTGATGGAATCAAATGTTTGAATTGCTTTGTCGTACAGACCATAGCGTGCATATAGAACCGCGAGCTTATTCTGGTAAATATGTTTATTGTTGCTGTCAGCCATCTTTTCCAGTATGGCTGATTCCTGGGGATAGATTTCCTGTTCCACAAAGCGGCTGATGGTTTTGACAAACTCAGCTGTCACATCATTCCGGCTGGGCATTTCGATTCCTCCGGAACTCTCTTTAAATCCAACGGCTTGATAGTGCCGCCAGGATTCCTGTGTGGGATAAAACATGGCCTGCTCTTTGGAAATATTTTCCCGCCATTCTTTGGCTCCAATCTGCCAGGCTTCATGAAAGGTATCCTGAAACATTGTAATTTCAACAGGCACCCAGACTCTGTTTTCACTGAAGATGAATTCATCAGTGCGACTAAACTTATTGCGTACTTCTTCTTCAGAGCCTTTTAATGCAAAAGCCATATAAATATGGCCGGGGATGGTGATGATACCGGTATCCACTCCCACAGATTCAAGCATAGACGAATAGAGAGCCGTCAAGTCATCACAATCTCCTGTCGTATATCCAAGAGTCTGCCGAGGGAACTGTATAAAATCAACAATGCTTGTCTGTCCGGCAAGACTGGCATAGGGTGTGGTCGGATCAACTTCATAGCGGACACCGTAAGATTTGACAGATTCGAAGAGAATCATACCTTTCTGCAGGTTTTCATCCACTGCGGGATTCTCGAATTCCTGCATCCAGTTTGTGACCTTTTTGGAAAAACCAAGGATCTCCGGGTCTTTGGCTGTAATGAAAGAAGCAATCTTCCGATCGTCATCCCATGTAAGGGCATTCCGGTTATTGACTTCCAGTACTGGATTATATTCTTTGGATTTTTCTTTTTCTGCCATGATATAGGAGATACTTACCTTCGCGGAAGCTTTAGTTCCCTCTGTGATATCCATCATATCCTCGGTAAATAAACCATTGAGTGCAATAGTCCGTTCCTCACCAGGTCCCAATGTAAACTTTTCTGTAACCCCCATGGGATTATCCATGTATCGTTCCACATAAAACTTGATGGTTATATCCTCTGCATCCTGTTTTTCAAAATTGACGACCCTCACTGTTCCAACAGGATTGCTGTCATAGTATTTATAGAGCACAGGAAAAAGAGTGATCAGCTCCATATCCCGAAGTTCCACACCCTTCCCTTTTTCATTCATAGGATCTATTTTCTGATTACTATCTGAAGAGAAATCCCTGATAGCCCGTTCTCTCGGTTCCATATCAAAATCCAGGCGAGCATAGAGAGAGATTCCCAATCCATTATAGAGTTTATCGTAATAACCATAAGATACACCCAGGCCCATGGAAAATGGACCTGTAATATTCATTGCCCCTCCAGCAGCTCCACTATATGTCAGACTGCCGCCGTTATTCCCGGCATTATCCCATCCAAGGGAATCAAAATAATAATAGCCAGCTTGTGCATTGGCATAAATTATAAGTTTATCACCTAAAGGCATTCGGAAGACTGGTCCGGCTCTACCTGATAAAACCCAGATGGAATCCGAACTTTGGATGGGCAGGAGAAAATACTCTCCACTGATTCCCATTCCGAAATGGTTGAGAAATGCAGGGATGAAGGAAACATCAACTTCCATTCCGTATCCGAATTTGAATAAATCCGAACTAGAACCCATGGGGACTGTTCCGAAGGGAACAGCATTGAAAGATAATAAATCTTTAGACTGGCAGAACAAAGCAGTACTAATGGACATCCAAAGAACAGAACAAAAGAAAAGACGTTTCATAACCACACCTCATGAAATTCTTTTTTTGTATAACCTGTTGCTTTTTATAAATTATACTGCTGATTCTTTTATATAACAAGAATTGAAATATTGATCCCAATTATGATATTGAATAAACAAAATCCCGGGCTGTTTAACCCGGGAAATAAAATACAAAGAGCAAAAATCAGGCTGTTATTTTACGCTTTCTCAGACGCTGATACCCATAGACAAGGCTGACAATTGTAATCCCGAAAACCATGATCAGCGACTTGGGAGCCGTTGCCATACCTATCCATCCACCCACAAGTGTGGGGCGCAAAAGAGTCAGGGCTGCCAATCCCAGTAAAATGGCTTCAAACCATTTGTTTTTAGTAAAAAAGTAATTCTGTGTTAATGCTGCAAAGGCAAACATGGCGATCAGAGCGGAAGCAAAGATCCAGATTCCATAGAAGACAGAGTCCACTCCAATAAGAAGGAGTTCTGTATTAAAGATAAACATAAAGGGCAGGATAGCCGTTCTGATATCGTAGGTGAATCCCTGAATTCCCGTCTTAATGGGGTCTGATTTGGCAATGGCGGCGGCAGCAAAGGCTGCCAGTCCCACAGGAGGCGTATCATCTGCCAGGATTCCGAAGAAGAATACAAACAGGTGAGCCGCGATCAGAGGGATGACAATACCATTCTTCGCACCCAGAGTCAGGATCACAGGTGCCGTCAGTGAGGCCATAACGATGTAGTTAGCCGTGGTGGGCAGTCCCATCCCCAGAATCAGACTGGCAATGGCAGTGATAATCAGGATTAATAGAAAATTACCCCCCGAGAGGACTTCGATGACCTCCGTGATGATACCACCCAGACCGAGGGTCACCACACCGACAATGATTCCTGCAGAGGCGACAGCCACACCGATGCCCATCATGTTTTTTCCACCGGCAACCAAAGATGTAAGGATCTGCCAGGAGGCATGTTTCAGGGCGTTTTTTATAGATGCTTTCTTCTTTCTGGCACGATAAATGTTCTGAATATAAATCAGAGCGGTCAGGGCCAGGATGGCACGGAAAGCGGCCAGAGCGGGAGAATGTCTAAACGCCACCAGTTCTACAATCAGAAAAATAAGAGGAATCAGAAAATGAACTCCAGCGATAAAGGTGGACCAGAAGGGAGGAAGGTCAGCCTTGGGGACTCCTTTTAAGCCCAGCTTGGAGGCTTCCAGGTGAGTAATGTACATCAGGGCAATGTAGGAAACCACTGCCGGTATAAAGGCGGCTCTGATCACTTCAATGTATTCAATATTGCAATATTCAGCAATGATAAAAGCGGCGGCTCCCATAATGGGAGGCATGAGTTGTCCGTTCGTACTGCAGGCGACTTCTACTGCGGCTGCTTTATGGGCGGGATAGCCGACGCTCTTCATGAGGGGAATGGTAAAGGTACCGGTGGTAACAGTATTGGCAATGCTTGATCCGGAAACCATCCCGGTAAGACCGCTGGCCAGGACAGCTGCCTTAGCAGGTCCTCCCTTATATTGTCCCAGAAGGCTGAAGGCCAGATCAACAAAATATTTACCCGCACCGGCTTTGTCCAGGAGGGCGCCGAAAAGGACAAAAAGGAAGACGATCGTCGCCGATACATCCAGGGGAACTCCGTAGATCCCTTCGGTAGACAAGGTAATCTGGCCTATAAATCTCTGAATAGAGACGCCTTTAAAAGCCAGTACAGAAGGCATATAGGGTCCGAAAAAACTGTATAGAATAAAGACCGTAGCCACAATGGGAAGAGCTGGCCCCAGTGAACGTCTTGCAGCTTCGAGGAGCATAAGAACAAGAACAAATCCAAAGAATATATCCCGGTTAAGAGGAATTCCCTGACGTCCACTGATCCCGACATAATCAATGGCAATATAGAGGGCCAGTAAAGTGGCGACCAGGGCTACACTAATATCAACCGCGGTAAAGCGGTCGGTTTTGGCAAAGTAATTGAGAAAACGGCTTTTCTTAGGTTTTTTAAACACAGGATGGCTAAGAAAAACAAGACTGATGGCAAAGGCCAGGTGTATGGCTCGAACCAGTGTGCTTTCCATCAGGATAAAGGATGAGATGGCCAACTGGAAAATTGACCATGAAGCGGCTATAACAGGAATAACCCAGCGGCTGATGCCACTTTCAATATTGCGGGTTCCCCCTTCTGCTTCATCTGCAATTCTTTGAGCCTTCTCCAGATCTGCATCACTAGACTGACTTTCAAGTTCTTTTAACATTGTACAAAAGGCTCCTTAATAAAAAAAATCCCTGCCCGGAAGCAAAGATCTACCCCGATAGAAACTATCGGGGCAAAAAAACCAGAAAATATTTCACTCCGGCTTACCGGAATGAATCTGATTCTGGATATAACGATTATTTCAGACCAGCTTCTTTGAAATATTTCATAGCACCTTCATGGATGGGGGCAGAAAGACCAGTCAGCATGTTCTTTGCTGTAAGAATAGCAAAAGCAGGATGAAGACCCTTAAAAGTATCCAGGTTTTCAAAAACTTCTTTGGTGATGGCATAAACGACATCTACCGGTACATCTGAAGATGAACAAAGAGTTGCTTTCACACCAAAAGTATCCACATCTGCAGTATTTGTGGCATTGGGATACTCACTTACAGGGATAATAGAAGCCGCATAGTAGGGGTATTTTGCCAGCAGTCCGTCGATTCCTGTAATAGGAACAAAGTGGGCTTTTCTTGCACCTGATGTTGCTTCCTTAAAAGAACCGTTAGGGTGCCCTACTGTGTAGAAGTAGGCATCAATTCTACCGTCTTGCAGCATTTTAGCAGATTCAGAAGCTTTCAGGCCTTCAGCCTTGATGTCAGTTTCCCAGTTGATGCCAAGAGATTCCATGACGTCTATGGCATTTCCTCTCTGACCGGAACCGGGATTACCGATGTTGATGATCTTGCCTTTGATGTCTTCAAAGGTGTTAATTCCAGAATCATCCGCGGCCAGAAGGGTAACAGATTCGGGATGTATGGAAAACACAGCCCTCAGTTTTTCCTGTGGTCCCGCCTCTTCCCAGTCGGCAGTTCCATTATAGGCCTGATACTGTCTGTCAGACTGGACGATACCAAATTCCAGGTCTCCCTGAAGGATGGCATTTACATTGAATACAGAACCAGCCGTTGATTCAACTGTGGCTTTTATACCGTAAACATCGTATTTCTGATTAACCATTTTGCTGATAGCACCACCAGTGGGGTAGTAAACCCCTGTAATTCCACCAGTACCTATGGTTACGAAAGTTCTCTGAGGTGCTGAAGATGCATCTCCCTGTCCACCGGCAAATACCAGGGCAGCACTGACCAAAAATAAAATAGAAAGTGTTATAATTTTTTTCATTATTCCTCCAAGAAAAATTGTATATAATAATTATGTCAACTAAGACATGAATCCGATTTAAACATGACAAAATCACTGAAAACCGGAGTATTTAGCATTCAAAAAAGAATAGAAATGCCGATTTAGAGTAGATTATTATCAAAAATATATAATACGGGACTCAATCCCAATACAGTGTAACTGATGGCAAAGACTATTCAGATTTTGAACAGATAATTCAAAAGACAGTCTGCCAATTTTGTTATACAGAATTTATAAAACAAAACTTTGAATGAATAAAGAAAGAATTATTTCTATATAATATAAAAACATTAGCGTATCTTGTTTCAATGATCAAGGTTTAGTGTTAAAAAAGCCATTTTCCTACATATTTGTAGATTTCCATCCTCTTATTCATCCCGTTAAAAAACTTTTTAAATGAATCTCCTGGAGTGAAACTATTATTTCTCATTGAAACCTTTCTGATAAGTCTATAAAATAATATCTTATCAGGAGCAGCAATGAAAATAGACGAAATAAAGAGACGGACCGAAGCAGAACTGATTTGTGGTGAAATCGATTCACGTGAAATCAAGAGTGCCTTTAGTTCAGACCTCATGAGTGATGTATTAACCAACGAGGCCGATAACGCCATACTCATAACCGGTCTAGCTAATGTGCAAGCTATAAGAACAGCAGAAATGGCAGATATCAGCTGTATCATCTTTGTCCGGGGTAAAGAAATCCCACAGAATATGATCCGACTTGCAGAAGAAAGCCATATCCTGCTGATGAAGACAAAACATACCATGTTTTGGGTTTGCGGTGTGCTCTATCAGGCTGGCATAGCTCCTGTTTATTGATCCTGACATTGGTTATAGAGTTTCTCTTTTAAGAGATTCCAATCCCTTTCATCTTTAATACTGAACAATTCACGACGACTTTCTTCAGAGACTCCCGGTAATGAGAAGGTATAGTTGAGAATCCCCTTCATATAGTTCCACAGGGCATGTTTTTTTGTAAAAGATTCTTTCATCCTGAAGAGCAGGTCATCGAGAAAAACATAAAACTCCTGTCTCTTGAAGGGATCTTGCCCTTCTAGAGACCCTTCACTTTCCAGGGAGTTGGGAGTATTCAGAATGTCTTCCAAAAGGAAAGGGTTTGCAAGAAGCCCACGCCCTATCATCCACTCTTCCACCAGGGGTAACCTATTTTTCAGTCCAAAATAATCCTGAATAGAATTAATATCTCCGTTATAGCATATTGCTTTGCCATAGAGATCCTGTGCTTTTTCAAAGCCTTCCAGATCAACAGAGCCGCTGTACATTTGAGTTCCCAGGCGTGGATGGAGGATCAATCGACTCAGGGGATATCGTTTAAGGATCGGTAACAAACGAAATAACTCATCCGAATCATGCAGCCCCATCCTGAGTTTCACAGAAATCTTCAGATCTGTCCGGGGAATGATCTCATCCAAAACATTCAGGATATGCGAGGTTTGGGGCATTAATCCGGAGCCCTTCCCTTTTCTGATCACTCCCTTGCTGGGGCATCCCATGTTCCAGTTCACTTCCTTAAACCCCTTTCTTCTAAGAGCTTCCAAGGCCACAAGAAAGGCTTCGGATTCCGAAACGAGGAGCTGTGGTATTTCAGGGACTGGAGATTCTCCGGGAAGGCATACGCCATTTAAATTACTCAGAGGAACACGCTTGACTCTGTCCGGAATGGGCAAAAAGGGAGTGAGAGAGGCAGTAAGACCGGGGAAATGATCGTAAAAACAGCTGCGGTAGGTTCTGTCGGTGACCCCCTCAAGGGGAGCCATCAGAATCCTGCAGTCATTCATCAATGATTGTCTGGATATTTCTGCTGTACCTGTTTCAACACAGGGAGGATTTCAAAAAAGATATCCACCAGTTGTGGATCAAACTTGCTACCGCTGCACTTTTTAATTTCTTCCATAACATTTTCTTCAGTCCAGGCTTCTTTATAAACCCTCTGGCAACTCAGAGCATCAAAAACATCTGCTAAAGACACAATCCGGGCATACAGGGGAATCTCTTCTTTGACGAGACCGACTCCCGATGGCAGGATTTCATCGGGCTTGGCATTTTCCCATTCTATCTTACCGGGGTATCCGCTTCCGTCCCAGTTTTCATGGTGACTGATGGCAATATCTTTGGCAATGCTATCCAGATCCGATTCCTCATCGGCAAATAGACGAGCCCCCACATAGGTATGGGATTTCATTATTTCATATTCATCAGCGTTGAAACGTCCCGGTTTTTTAAGAATCAGATCGGAGATGCCCACCTTTCCCACATCGTGGAGCATGGCAGCCATCCTCAGTGTATCTTTCTGTTTCTGAAGGGTATCTTCAGGAATATGCTGTTTATGAGCCCAAGCCTCATAGATTTCACAGGCATAAGAACCAACTCTGTTTACATGAGCTCCAGTTTCCTTGGGGTCTCTGAGCTCAGCCATTTTGGTCATCCTGAGCAGCAGAGTACGGGTCATACGGGCCCGTTGAAGGGCGACAGTGGCGGTACTGGCAAAATGGAGCACAAAGGGCTCGTCAGTCTTTTTAAAACTGACAATATTCCCCTTGGGACTCTTGGCGTTAAGGAGCTGCAGAACTCCCAGAACTTCCCCCTGATTTGTTATCAAGGGGAAAGTTAATGATGATACAGTTTTGTAACCGGAAGTCTGGTCATAATGTGTATTGAAACTATAAGGTCTGTCTGCAGATATATTATACATGTCCTTGATGTTCAGGTGAGTACTTTTGGCTGCCACATATCCTGATATTGTTTTTTCATTAACAGGAATTCTGAAAATGGAAAAATTCAATTTCTGACCTTCTGCAAGTTGCTGCTGCAAGCTGTCATTCTGAGCGTATTTGATCTCAAGCTCCTGCCCATCTCTGATGTAGATGGAACCGGCATCAGCCGACACGGCATCACGCGCATAATAGAGAATTCGCTCCAGCAGAATATCCAGATCCTGAATTTTATTCAGGTCCTTATCTATCTGAAGGATCTTTTTCATAATACTAGTCATAAATCGATCCCGTTAAATAAAATATTCATAGAATAATGCTTAATACTCAAAATCTACTGCATGTCTGGAGGATACGCATGACCCGATTATTGTACCAATCTCTTTATGCACAGGATCAGCCTGATAGACATCAAGATCTTCGGGGCTCTTGTGGACAGAAATCAAAATGAGATCACAGTCAGCCTTTCCGGTATTAAAGTTGATACCGCATTCCACATCGACAAGAGAGCTGATTTTTCCTTTCATCGACTCTATTGCAATTTTTAATTCGGCGGCCTTTGCCTTATCCTTCAGTGTCCACATAACAACATGCTTTACCATGAAACAAACCTCCAGGGTCATGAAATATATTTTGTAATAATAGGAAATCACAAATGAAAACCTTAATTCTATATTTTAATTCAAATATCGGCTTAACTCTGTTATAGATTGAATTATCAATCATTATTTTTCAGCAGACGTCTTCCCACTTTCCGCTTTTCCCGGCCTTGAAAATAGCTTCCAGAACCTTCATATTTCTTAAAGCATCCTCCAGAGGAACATGGTTATCCTGCTCTCCCCTGATGGTTCTGACAAATGACTCCGCCTGCAGAGTGTATTGATCACAAACCGGGAAATCAATCAGTTCATAGTCCTCAAAGTAAAAATCACCTTTACTCAGAAAAATCCGGCAGGCTTTGTCTGCCGGGGCATTAAAAGGGATTTCCACCTCAAGACGGCCCTTGGTTCCGAAGATCTGCATTCGCTGATAGGGAGACAATTGGGTAGAACAACTGAAGGAGGCCTGACCTGAAGGAAACTCCATCATGACTGAGCTCATACGGTCAGTTCCTGTTTCAGGATCGTACTCCAGAATGGAGGCAACACGGAGTGGCTCTTCATCAAATATAAACCGGGATGTAGTCACAGGATAACATCCGATATCCCAAATACCACCGCCACCGGCTTCTTTAATATTTCTTATATTATTCTTATCATCATTATAATAGCTGAAAAAACCCTGAATATTCCGAAGCAAGCCGATGTTTCCCTCTCGAACGGCCTTCCTGGCGGTCAGCCACTGTGGATGATAACGCACCATAAAAGCTTCACTGACAGTTAATCCTGTCTTGTCCCGGAGTTCTATCAGTTTATTAATATCTTCAAGCTTCAAAGCCAGAGGTTTTTCACACAAAACATGTTTTCCCGCCATCATAGCCTTGATGGTCCACTCGACATGCAGATGGTTGGGTAGTGGATTATAGATAGCTTCCACCTCAGGATCATCCAGCAGTTCCTGGTAAGATGAATAGCTCACTGGAATGCTCAAATGGGAGGCTGCATCACTAGCTGTGCGCTCACTGCGGGATGCTATGGCATAGACAACCCCATTTTCAGACTTTTGAATGGCCGGCAAAACCTTTGTAAGACCTATATTCGCGGTGCTTAAAACTCCCCATTTCAGCTTATTCATATCAGATTCCCCTCAATATTAATTCTTTTCATAATAATAATAGTCAATTCTTGATGAAAATGGAACGATTATAGTAATAATGGATAAATTTGAAAAATTTTTAAAAAATATTCCGGTCATGCCGGATGTGGCGACAAAAGTACTTTCTTTTGCCGAGGACCTGGATGAAGTGTCCTTTAACGAACTGGAAAGTCTGATCAGCATGGATCCGGGACTGACTGCAAAAATTCTGAAGGTGGCAAATTCGGCCCTCTATGCCAGACAACAGCAGATATCCCGTCTCCAGACGGCTATCTCCCTGTTGGGTTTCAAAGCCATTAAGAGTTTGGTCATGCTCCTTACCGCATCGAATATGTTCAGCAAGAAGCCTGTATCTCCTTTTTATAAGTATTTCTGGCAGCACTCACTGATTACAGCTTTTATTGCTCAGAAACTCTGCGATATGACCGGTTCTACCAGGATCAGGGAAGAAGCCTTTCTAGCCGGGCTCCTTCATGACATTGGTCAGATGAGTCTGTATGAATCACAAATGAATGCGTATGATACCATCATGGCCTTTATCAATGTGAATGAAGAAAAAACTTCCAGTGAAGAAACAGAAATATTCGGTGTGAACCATAGGGAGGTGGGCCGCAGGATCATGGAAAGCTGGAACTTTCCGAGTATGTTTGCGGATACAGCAGGAGAGCATGGCAATGTCAATATTCAGTCCCCCCACAAAGAGCTGATTGTTATTGTTTCCATAGCAGACCTCATGACAACCATTCTGCATGAATTCGGTTTTACCGATGAAATGTAAAAGGCTCTTGATCCCTATCTGAAATATTCAGGATTAAAACTGGATCAGCTGCAGTATTTTCAGGATCAATTCATGATAGATATGAAACAGGATCAACTTTTCCAGCAATGTAAAAGCCTATTCCGCCTCTAGAAATACCGCCCCTTCTATCAGATGGGGCGGTATTTTTTATAAGGTTATACTTCAAGCTTAATAAGTCAGGAGCGAAGGAACACTGATCCGGGCGCCGATGGTGGCCGCGAACTCCCAGAACCTCAGATCGGCATTATCAAAGCTGCTGTTGCCGCTCATGAGGAAAAAGAGAGTCATTGTTTCTTTGACATAATAAAGACTGAACATCCCTTCCACTTTGAGGAGCTGGGACTGGCTCTCATCTTCCTGCTTGATTATATCAGTCCAATAGCCTCCGGCGGCACCGAACAGGCTGATTTCCAGAGCCTCCGTATAGTCGTCATTATGAAAATTGACTGTCCCTCGCAATCCGCCCTTTGCTTCCAGCACACCCTTTGGGAGATAATAATCAATAACATCCTTATCGCTTCCATTTTCAAAATTGACAGTACCATTGGCGGTCAGACGAACCAGAGGTTTACGGTGTACCACATAGCCGATGGAACCTTCCTGCAACATCTGACCTCTGAAACTCTGACTGGAGCTGCCGTTCACATAATTCAGAAGCTCAAATTTGCCATAGGTTCTGGTTGTAGCAGGCCCCCAGTCGTAGTAATTTTCCAGAGGGAAATATGTCTGGCCAAAAGCACTCATTTGATGGCTTCTGGTCAGATTTCTATCGGAAAACAGAGATTCCTCTTCCAGTTTATTCTGATAGGAAACACCCGTATCCAGAAAATCCTTCTTCCACCCCACATTCAGACCGAAAAGTGGCTTCACATTCATCGTATCCATCGTGTCGGAGGGCGTGACAATGGAAGTACCGAAATCATAATCATCCATAACACCATACAGATCATTCCACATATACATTCCGGCAAGCGGGGTGACAACCAGATTCCAGTTGGGAAAGGCTATCGGCACATTCACTACAAGGCTGTGCAGTTTGTATTGATTTGGAATTTCCTCACCAAACACTCTGTATTTCCTGTCCATTGTCAAATTATAGTTCAGCCCCCATCCCAGCCAGGTGTTCACATTGGTTTGATAATGAGCGTTCCCGAGGTACTTGATCCTGGAGGGATCTGTAATATTCTGGGCACTCACCGAGACAAAGTCTGCGTTCTCCCTGGCCAGTTGATTGTAATAGGAGGAAGCATTTTCATAGCGGGGATTCTGATAATACACTTTTTTGTACTGACTCATGGCCCGGGACCAGTCACCATAACGCTGACTGACTATTCCCAGCTTATAATTGGCACTGATATTCCAGGGATCCATGGCCAGAACACGTTCAAACTGACGAGTAGCTTTCAGATTCTTATCCATATCCAGGTAATACTCACCCAAAGAGTAGCGAAGGAGATAGGTCTCCTGTTCATAATAGTAAATTTGCCGCACCAGTTTTTGATCCAGTGCCTGACGCATCTCTGCCAGAAGCCTGTAATTCTCATCTTTTTCGGCTTTCATCTCTCTGGAACGGCTGGACAATTCATTGATGAGGGCTTCTGTTTCTTCAGAAAGAGGAATCATAAAGCCTGATCTGCTCTCATCTTTCCATACCCGGACCTCCATGTCAAAAAGGTGCTGTCGATAGAGAGTCAGGGTATCTGCCTCCTGAGCCCACATTTCTTTCTGTTTTTCAGTATTGAGGCTCCAGAGCTGACTCTGATACAAGCCGTACCGGGAGGGGGAATCCTGGTCAAAGACATCTGACTCCAGGTAGCGGCCGGCTTCTACAGGTTTTCCACCAAACAAAGCCAGTCGTGAAAGAACATAACCGGCTAAAAAAGGCTCAGTGCGCTGCACCTGACGCAGTTCATTCAGATTAAACAACCTGTCCCAGGACCACTTGGATTCGCCCAGAAGCTGCCTGAAGACATCCTCCTCCGCTGTTTCAGTTGCCAGAAGGTCTGCCCATTCTTCCTGTAAGGCAATTTTATCTGCACCCAGGCCTGCCATCCGGTAGGACCAGAGGCTGTACAAATCAAAGACCTCGACATAGGCCTGTGTTGCCAATTCCACTTTTTCTGAGAGAGCCGTATCTTCAGGTTTCTTAGCGGCTCCAGCCAAAGCCTTGTCATAATTGCTTTTTGCTGCGGCCAGATCCTTACTGCCTGTCAGATAGGCCTCTTCAGCCTGAAGAAAAAGCTCCTGATACCGGGATGTCCTGTCAATAAGAGAGAGCAGATCCGAGGCCTTTGTGTCAAATTCCTTCATACTGATATACAGTTTATTGATAAGAATACGCATGGAATGATCCACCGCTTCCTCTTTGAGTCCATTCCAGAAATAGGTCTGAGACAGCTGCTGCCTTAGAGGAATATTGTCAGGCTGCTCCACCAGAGCATTTATATAATCCTGAAGGATTCCGTCTTTCATCGATTTTTTTTCTTCATACACATTCATATAAGTGGACAGAGCCGGACTCTCTTCAAAAGAATCATACACACGCTTGATGATCTCATCGGCTTTATTTGTCTCTCCCAGAACTCTGTATGATTCTTCCAGTGAGAGGTAGGTTTCAAGATATTCGGGAGACTCAATAAGTTCTTTAGTGTATATATTGACCGCATATTGGGGATAACCATTGACCTTATGAATGCTGCCAAGTTCCATAGCCCGATCATGCATACCTATTGTACTGTCCGCCGCCTCTTTGAACAGGGTTTCCGCATCGTCCTGGCGGGACATCCAGAGATAGGTCAGCCCCAGATTGACCTTCAGGTTCAGATCATCGGGGAACTGCTTCAGCCCCTGGGAAAAAAATTCAATGGAATCCCTGTACTTCCCGGTCCAGGCGGCAACCTTTCCAGCTTCTGTCCAGTAGGAGACATTGTCGGGAGCCAAGGTTAAAAGCTGGCGGTACATGGTCAAACCTTCGCTAACCTCTCCATTCCAGATTCTGTTTTTAGCCGTCAGGAGCAGGATATAGGGATCTTCGGGATCAAGACTGGCTGCTTTATTCAGATTCTTGATGGCATTTATGTAGTCTCCCAGGAGGGAATAAATCATGGATAAAACAATATAGGCATCCTTGTTCCCGGGATTCTCCTGTATTGTTTTTTCATAAAAAGAGATGGACTGAAAAGGTTTATTTAAGGAACGATCGGTCCTGTTTTTAGGAAATACCGGGGGAACCAGGACCAGTTCATCTTCCATCCGGTCCTGCCTGAGGAAGAAAAAGGCGTCCAGAAAGAAGTAATACTGCCCGTCAAAGCGCCGTTTTTCGGGAACTTCAAAACGGATACGGTGAACCCCCTCGGAGAGATGAATTGTTTCCACGGACATCCAGTAATAGGAGGGAGTATAAGCCACATTGACAGCAAGATCTTCCCTGTAGACCTGAACCGGATCTGCCCCGTCAAGAACATATCGGAAAGGACTGGCATAGGAGGGAAAAACCGAATCACTGGGTCCCGGAGGAGTTCCGCCGTACCAGAAATCATAATCTCCCTCATCCTCTACATAAAAGGCATATTCAGCAAAATATGCCTGACCGCCATAGGGGGCATTCTGCTGAATCAACTGGAGTGATTTGTAAGCAGAAGCTCCGTAATTATATACAGGAGCCGCAGCAAAGTTTGTAGAAACAGCAGATTCACCTTCTATATAGATAAGTCCTTCCTCAGTTTCTGGAAATACAGGATTGATTTTGGTCCCAACCGAAGGCAACACCCCCTCTTCCAGGGGAGCATCGCCTCCCGTGGGAGTTTCCTGGGAAAAAACAAAACCAGAGACAAACAGAATCAGAAGAGATAAAAAAAAGTGACGAAATATGCTTTTGAAAGAAAGAACTTCCATAATAACTTTAACTCCTGGATAACTTACAGTATAATATATAGATTAATATGCACTTAAAAAATAGAAATTCCCTGCCGGAAACTCTGATTATAGCAACAATTATCGGTTGTTTGTCAGTATTTCCCATACTTGATTTTGGAATATCCTCCGGCTTGCTGCTTATTCTGACTGTATCTCTTTACATCTCCTTCTGGCATGGACGTCTTGCCGGTCTGATCACTATAGCCACTTCTGTTCTCATTTACACACTGGGAAGACTGTATTTTTACCATATGAACAGCAGTTTTATTTCCCTCTTCAATGTTCTGAGCCTGGGTGCTCTCCTGATCTATATGGGAGGGGCCCTCCGAACCCTCAGGGAGAACCGTCTGAATAAAATTATGATCCGTTACCGAAAGGCTTCCAACAAGAACACCCGTCTGACCGGCATATCCAGAGCACAGCAGGAGATTATCAAAGAACTGGAAGAGCGGGTAACCCGTCAAAAATCATCATTGAACCTGCTGTATGAAAGGATCAAAGAGATCGACTGCCTGGAGACCAACATGAGCATTTCCAAGTTGCTGGAGACTCTGATTCACTTCACAGATGCCGAAACCCTTTCTATTTGGGTCTTTGATCCTTCAACGAATAAACTGAGACTCAGAATGAGGAAGGGTGTTGATCAAAACGATATAAATCGGGAAATTCTGGATCTTCAGGACACCATTGAAGGTTGGGTGTTCCGAAACAATCAGCTTTTTTCAATGAGAATGACCCTGGATTATGACAATCTAAAGATACTGAATACCCAGGAGTCCATAATATGCTGCCCCGTGGTTCTTGATAACAAAATATGGGGAGTCATCAACATTGATTCTCTCCCCTTTATAAAATATAGCGAGTATACCGAAAATCTCATCCAGATTATCATCAGTCTGGCGCAGCCGGCACTGAATAAAGCTCTTGAGTTTGAAAATCTTCTTATGGGGGAAGAGCAGCATGAGACAACAGGTCTGCCCCAATTCACTCAGCTGTACAGAATCCTGGACAAAAATCGATATGACGAATCAGGAACCTATAACTCCTCCAGTCTGATCCTACTTGAGTTCCATGAATTTGCAGAGCTCTCGAATGAATATGGAAATGAAAAAATCCTTAAGCTCCAGGCGGAACTTCTGAAGGAACTGGCAGATCTCAACAGCAACAGTCCGGAACTGTTTCACTACCGCCAGGACGCTATGATGGCCCTGTTCATTCCTCACCTCGATTATGACGGCTGCTCATTATACTGCCTGAAATGCCTGGAATTCATAAACAGCAAAAAATGGAAACTGGGGGGTCATAGCATCTCCATCGATATGAGTTTGGGATATTCCTCCAGCGGAACCAATGAGAAGGTAGATCCGGATGAACTGATTAAAAGAGCCGAATACCTTCTGGAAATTCAAAAAATATGAGCCTGAAGGACTCATACTCGTATATCCTTAAAATGAATTCCCTCTTTATTCCCAGAACACCCAGTGCAGCCCTCCAGGCTGTAGAAGAAGACATTCTCCCTATTGAAGCATTCATATATAAATCAACAGCACTAAACCCTATCCTGATGAAGCCTTATAATCTTGATGAGATTGAATGGCTGTTATCCAGAAGAAACCGGGACCTTGAAACAAATCTGATACTGAAAACGGTTCTCAGTGAAATAGCCAGAGATGAAGACAAGGAAATCGCTCTGTTTGCCGCCGAAAGCCTGAATGCTCTTGAAAAAGAGTACAACAGCCCTCTTATGAAACTGAAGGAACAGATTGAAGATGACAATTCCCCCCTGGATCGAGCCAAGGCTGCAGAAGTGTATTATCACATGGCACTCCTGAATAAAGATGAGAGCTCTCTTTGTAATTTTTACATGAAGGAAGCCTATCTGATGCTGGGCGGCCTTGAAAATGAAGACATTGCCACTCCTGAGAACAGACTGCTTCTGGTCAGGATACTCCTGCACCTCAAACTCTATGAACAGGCGGAACAGATCCTCCCTGATCATAAAGAGAGTAGAGTCCTGAAACTGGAGATTGCCTTTCAGAAAAAGGATGTGAACAAAATCCGTCAGATTCTAGAGAGTATCAGAAATGACTCTGACCAATCTGCTGAAGAGATTGAAATTCTTGCATTCTGGGATAGTACACATGAGTGAAAAACGGCTGTGTGTCTGTATTGTACTGGAAGGCTCCTACCCCTATATCACCGGAGGAGTTTCCGCCTGGGTTCATGATTTGATTGTAAACCTTCCGGAGCTTGATTTTAAACTTTTTACAATCTCACCCGAGGCAAACCAGCCTCTGCGGTATAAACTGCCTCTCAATGTGATCGAAAGCCGGGATATCCTTTTAGGAGCCCCTCCGGGAACAGCCTTAAAAACGCCCCGGAAAAAGGTCCGCCTCATGAAGGAAGTCTGGAAATATCATCAGATGATGGAAGCCAATAACCCCCCTGATACCAAAAAGATGATAGGACTGATCCCGGAGAAGACATTCTTATATCACCTGGCCGTCAAATCCCGGATTGGATGGAAAATGATTGCCCGGGGAAACAGAAAAAACAACCCCCTCTACCCCTTCTCTGACTATTACTGGGCCTGGAAATCTTCCCATGACATGCTATTCAGTGTTCTGGGTGCCGAGGCGCCGAAAGCGGATATTTACCATGCCGTCTCTACCGGTTTTGCAGGTCTTGCCGCCCTGGCTGCCCGGTTCCGCCACTCCAAGCCTTTTCTCCTGACCGAACACGGGCTCTATCATAAAGAAAGAGAAATGGAGATTCGGAAGACCTCCTTTGTCCGTGGTTACCAGAGGGATATGTGGATCAAAGTGTACAACAAGATCAGCAGGATCTGTTACAGCCAGGCAGACCATATTACCGCCTTGTTTGAAGAGAACAGACAGAAACAACTTGAATTGGGTGCCCCGCCGGAACGCACAGAAGTGATTCCCAACGGCATCGATGTAGAACGATTTACCATAAAGAGAGAGCCGAAACCCGGTTATCATGTGGGACTGGTGGGCCGGGTGGTACCCATTAAAGACATCAAAACCTTTATATCCACCTGTAAAATTGTGGCAGAGAGGGTTCCGGAAGCCCGTTTTTACTGTATTGGTCCCACCGATGAAGACGAAGGATACTATGAAGACTGTAAACTCCTGGTAGAAAACCTGAAACTCAAGGATGTCTTTGAGTTTACGGGACGCCAGGATGTCAGAGACTACTATAAATTCCTGGATGTACTCCTTCTGACCAGTGTTCGGGAAGCTCAGCCTCTGGTCTTTCTGGAAGGCTACTGCGCCGGAGTTCCTGCGGTGTCTACCATCGTAGGAAATGTACCGGAACTGTTGAGCTTTGATGAACGGTTTCTTGCACCCTCAAAAGACAGCAGTAAAATAGCCGAAGGAATCATGATCCTTTATAATAATCCTGGTGAAGTAGAAAAACTGCGCATTAAAAATTATCAGAAAGTTCTCAATTTTTATGATATCAAGGACCTCCATCGACGTTATCGCGAGATGTATAAAGAATTGGCAGAAGGGGAGATAAAAGAGTAAAAGATGGCTGGTATAGGATTCGAATTAAGAAAAGTAGCCTCTCTCGGGAATGCCCGTGGTATATTCCAGGCCTCATTGTCAGGAGTCATGATTGTAGCCGGTCCCTGGTTGATCTCCATTCTCACCATTTTAATTTTTCAGCAGCCCGTCATGGGAATACCCGTCGAGTTCCGGGAGCTTTTTACCGCCTCCACCGTCTACACCTACTCTCTTTCACTGGTATTGAACGGAGGATTTCATTACATTTTCACCAGAATACAGTCGGACTATCTGTATCGGAATGAGAGCGGTAAAGCCTTTGCCTACACTGTCAACTATATGCTCCGATCCAGTCTGATCCTGATCCCCCTGGCATTTTTTCTAGTCCACTTATTTTTTACAGATATCTCCATCCTTCACAAAGCCGGGTTTATCCTCCTTTTTGTGACTATCAATCATATATGGATTTTAATGCTCACCGCATCGGCCATGAAAAAATTCAACCAGCTGCTCTTCGGATATATCCTCGGCATGGGAGGATCTCTTCTCCTGATGAAAATAAGCATGATTCTTATTGGCAGCGAGGCTCTTCTGCTGGCCTATGCTCTGGGTCAGGTGATCCTTTTCATTATTGTATTGATTTACCTGAGTCAGGATATGGGATGGGAAAAAGTCAGCCGCAAGGGAGATTTCATACAATATACAAGGCGCTACAAAGCCTTGTTTATCACAGGTTTTGTCTATTATGGTGCCTTGTGGTCGGACAAATTCATCTACTGGTTGAAAAGAGGGGATGATATCGGACAAACAGCCATGAGGCTCTACCCCTCCTATGATATCATTGTATATTTAACCAATCTGATGATGATCCCGGGGCTTGTCTTTTTCGTTATTTACTCGGAAACCGAATTTTTTATGACTCTCAAGAAATTCCTGGACAGCCTGTCCCGGAAACCTTATCACGTGATTCAGGCCAACCAGGCCGTTCTGGTCAAAGCGAACAGACAGATTCTGAAGGAACAGTTCGGCTTCCAGGCTGTGTTTACTCTGCTCTTCCTGGCCATTGCCGTCAATTATCCCCCACTGAGCGCACAGCTCCGGATTATAATCCCCACGGCTCTGGGCATTATGGTACTGGGTCTGTTTGTCTGCATCATCAACTTCCTTTTTTACATAGAGCAGTACACTTTTGTTCTGATCAGTACTTCTCTCTTTTTTTTGATCAATGCAGGCCTTGCCTGGTTTGGTGAAGCCGGTAGTCTGATCACTCCGGGAATCTCCTCGCTGGCCGGTTCCATCGTGGGAACCATATTCTCTGGTTTCTTTCTGAATTATTCCCTGAAAAACCTGGATAGAATCATATATACGGCCATAACAAAGGGTCAGCTCCGTGAAATTCGTGAATTTAACCTTGTAAAATTAAAATTATCCCGCTAAAAAGCAGGAATTTTGTTTTCTTCCCGTCTTAGATGTATAATTGAAGTATTATTTCTATTGAAAAAAAGCATATATAGAAATAAGAACATTTAAAAATTGTATTACAGGACACGGAGGTGTTAGATGAACAAAATAATAGTATTAATTTCAATGGCAATTGCCCTGCTTTTCATGGGCTGCGATACGAGCGTAGAGAGTACAGAAGGAACGGACTACCTTCTGGCCGGTTATTATATGATGGCCGGGGAAGAGACGGCGATCGTCGAAGAGGGTGTGAGCCGTACAACAGCTCCTGCCTGGTGGGACAAGTATAGTGACTATACTTATGCAAATGTTATTGCTATGGGTACTGATGGATTAAAAGTCCAGAACTATCCCGAGCAAGGACAGGTCACTTATATTACTGTCACAACTGCTGATGCCACCGAAGAAGTGTACAAAGTCTCTTCAAGAACCGAATATCCCCAAAAAGACGACCTTATCGATTATTATCAGGAAGTCTATTACTTGTGGGATAAATATAGCTCAGATTTATGGAAAGATGGTGCTATTGTTGAAAAAATCAATAATGTATGGATAGAAAACAGCAAGGCCAGAGAAACCATGGAAGTGGTCTTCAAAGACGGCAGTATAAGAAAAGAATGGATTGCCTATGATACGAATGCTCTTGATCCAACTATAACTAAAGCCGGATATTATGCTCAATTTTCCTTAGATGGAGATATGGTAATTCCCTCTGATACAGCATG
>NZ_JAQIBL010000029.1 GCF_027859075.1 Oceanispirochaeta sp.
TATAACTTCGTTCTGAAGTTTGGTCAGCCGGGCTGGCATGTCATACTGGCACTCTTCATCGGTATTGTGTATTACCCCTATATTGCATTTTCAAAAGCATCTTACCAAGGTTAAAGGAGTTTGTTATGAAGAAAGCCCTGGCCTTTCTGGCTTTAATTCTGGTTACATCTTCTCTCTATTCCCAATGGATGGAAATGTCAGTTTTATTGAATGAATCAGTCTGGGCTTCTTCATCTTTGAGTGAAACCATCCGTGGCCGTTTGATCACATACGGACCGGAAGCATTATTCGATGGTGATCTCTCCTTCCCATGGGTTGAGGGGAGCCCCGAAAGTGGTATCGGAGAATCTGTGACTATATTAACAAACAGGCCGATAAACGGTTTTTCACTGACCAACGGATTTGCCGGATCGCCTTCATTGTTTCAAATATATAACCGTTTAAAAGAAATGGATCTGTCTCTGCTCATCGGGTTTACTGCCCCGGGACTGGTCAGCGAAACAGATTATTATCTTTACTTTCTTCAGGAAATCGAGGCCGGTTTATCTGTATCTGTCAAAGACAGTTCAGCTTCTCAGTCTTTTGACTTTCAATTGACTACAGAGGAACAGAGGGACCTGTGCAGGAAAGTCTTTCAGGATTTTGCTGTGGACCATCCCATGCTGATTAAAATGATATTGGATGAGATTGGATTGACGGAAGATAACTATGATAACCCCGAAAACCTTTATCTGATCATGGAATTGTATGGCTTTCTGGCATTGCGTCTCACAATCCGGGATGTCTATGAGGGAAGCCGATATAATGATACCTGCCTGGCGGAAATGAAGTTTGATCTGGATGAGTTCTAATCAACTTTTTAATGCTCCTTTGAAATAATTGAGGTAAATAAAGCAGAAGCATTTTATACTCTTTATATGACGGGACTTACATTTGTCGCTTCTTTGGGAGCCATTCAGGGAGTCATGCTTCTCCTCTCCATCTTGTTTCGATTCAGGCACAAGAAAAATCTTGCCCTTGCCTTGCTGTTGCTCGTTTTTTCAGTCCGCCTGGTGACAATCCCTACGTGGAACCCGGATATCCTTCTGTCTTATCCTGTCTTATTCCCCTTGACAACACCCCTTCCTTTTCTTTTCGCCCCATTGTTATGGTGGTACATCCGGGAATTGTGTTCGGACACCCTTGCGACTCCGAGACCTCTGATCCTACTTTTTCTTCCCTATCTTATGGAAACGGCTGCTGTTACGATCACTCTTCTCTCAATGGCTGCAGTTGAATATGAACTGTTTATACACAATGTCTTTTCAGGGAATCCTCCCTTATGGCTGCCTGTCAGAAATGGACTGAAGGTCCTGGTTAATGTCTGTTATATGGTTGCGGCAGGGCGCATCGCCTTTGGGAAAAAATCAGCCATTCTATCTTCCTCCCGCCGTTTATGGCTCCGCTCCCTGATCATCCTTCCGTCTGTTGTGTTGATTTTTTTTGCTTCTGTTGCCGTTTTTCCCGGAGCCTCGGAAGCGTTGGCAGGAGGCAGTCCAGCTCCTTTCATGATTCTTGCAATTACAATGGCAGGGCTTATTTATGGAATTTCCATACTTATGCTGATTGTTCCTGACCTGATACAAGTCACTTTGAAGAGTGTTACATCAGAGCAGGTCTGTTCAGAAAAAGAGTGTGAATACCTTGTTCAACGCCTTGATAATCGTCTGAATGAAGCAGCCTTCCGGAATCCTAATTTATTGTTGACAGATCTTGCTGCCGAGTTTAAAGTGCATCCCAACAGGCTTTCATACGCCATAAATCACAGCTGTCATACCAGTTTCCGCACACTTTTAAATTCCCGACGACTGGAATATTTTTTAGAACAGATCGTCCAGGGGGCCTTAAAAAAACAGTCCATCCTTGATCTGGCCTTTGAATCGGGATTTCCTTCGAAAACCACTTTTAACCGGGTATTTAAAGAACAGATGGAAATGTCTCCTTCTGAATATATGAGGGAGCTGAAGTCGTCTTAGCATAGCCCAAAAAAAGGCTGCTCCTTTTAGGAGCAGCCTCACTTTATTCAGAATTAAATCAGCTTAAAGCCTTATTATCCTTTTGAGTCAGAAGGGAAACAACTACCAGCGTGAGAAAGCTCAGGGGGATAGAGATGATCCCGGGATTATCCAGAGGGATAAAGGCCTGGTCAGGGCTCAGTCCATAACGCTCAAACATACTGGGTGACATCAGGATGATCCCGATGGCTGATACCATACCGACACCCACTGAATAGGCGATTCCTTTGGCAGTGGTTTTTTTCCAGAAGAGAAGCATGATGATCGAAGGGAAGTTCGCCGAGGCCGCAATAGCAAACGCCCAACCCACCAGGAAGGATACATTCATACCCTTGAAGGCGATACCCAGAGCAATCGCCAGGATACCTACACCGACTGCAGCTGTTTTTCCTATGACTACTTTTCTGGTATCGGTCATCTCAACATTCATATATTGGCTTATCAGGTCGTGGGCTACCGCACCCGAGGCTGCCACTATCAGACCGCTCACTGTTCCCAGAACTGTGGCGAAGGCAATGGCGGAAATGATGGCAAAGAGAACCGTTCCAAACTGCTTGGCCAGAAGGGGGGCCGCCATATTGGAGCTTTCCAAATCCAGTACACCATTCACCATGGCTCCCAGTCCTATGTAGAGAGTCAGGATATAGAAGAATCCGATCGCCACGATGGCCAGGATCGTCGATTTCCGGGCATCCCGGGGGCTGGATACGGTGTAATAGCGGATCAGCACATGAGGCAGGGCAGAAGTACCAAAAAAGAGAGCCAGCATGAGAGAGACGAAATTCAGTTTTGACAGGGGTGTTGATCCTTTGTCGACCTTGAATTTTAGACCGGGTCTCATGATTTCTTTACCCGAAGTAAGCTCCTGATACCAGATAGAGACGGAGTCTCCTTCAAATTTGAAAGCATGTTTTGTGAATCGGATAACTTCACTGTTTTCGATGGTGGAGATGTAGCTGAAAGGGGTTAAGGGACCAGTCGATTCAACTTCTTTCCCGTCCACAACGATCTTGTTCATATGCCCTACGGGATAGAATCTCTGCTCTTCAATGGGAGCACCATTGTAGAGTTCTACTCCTTCAGCCGGTTTGACGATGCTCAGGGCTTCGGATACCACTCCCGCTTCCACCTTGTACCAGTTGTTATAACCTTCGTTCTCAAGGCGGACAAACTGACCCTTGCTGTCTTTGTAATTCCCGGTTATGGCGTAACCGGATTCATTAATCTTTGTCACCCTGTCACCGGAAACGACGGCGCTCAGTTCGGTAAAGTCATGATATTCGTCATTAGGAGGCGTATCCAGTCCCTTGTTCAGAAGCATAATGACCAAAACCGTGGAGAATACGATAAGCAGGCCCCCCTTGATGAACTGAACATAGGTGGTGGATTTCATACCGGCTGTAGCCACGATGAAGATAACAATGGAACCGACCATGATGACACCGACGTAATGGGGCAGTCCCAACAGGGGGGTCACCAGAGCACCGGCTCCTACCATCTGGGGTATCAGATAGAAGATCGAGACCACCAGGGTGCTGATTCCGGC
>NZ_JAQIBL010000030.1 GCF_027859075.1 Oceanispirochaeta sp.
AAGTTCCCAAACTCATTGCCGAGAATCCAGAATTCTATGTTTTTCCTCTTCTGGGAACCTACTACTACAACTTCAACATGGATCTTCCCATGTGGAAAGATGTGCGTGTAAGAAAAGCACTGGCCTATGCCATCAACAGAGAACAAATTGTTGAAACAAAAGCCAGCGGAGAAGTCCCTGCCGCAGGTTTTGTACCTCCCGGATTTCCCGACAATAACGGGAAAGACTTCTTTAAAACTGCAGGAACCTATGGTGTCTCCACCGGTTCAGGTTCTGTAGCAGAAGCACAGAAACTCCTTGCCGAAGCCGGATATCCCGGTGGAAAAGGATTTCCTAAATTTACACTACTTTACAATACCGCAGAGAGTCATCAGCTTGTAGCTCAGATGGTTCAGGAAATGTGGAAAACCAATCTGGGAATTGAGTGTTCTCTCGAAAACCAGGAATGGGCCGTATTTCAGGACACCAGAAAAGCCGGGGACTATGAAGTGTCCCGGGGTGGATGGCTGACTGACTTCCTCGACCCCATGGGTCTTCTGGCCATTTTTGTCGACGGAAACGACTACAATGATCCCAACTATAACAATCCTGCCTACAATGAAGCCATGGCCGTCGCCTCTTCAACTGTTGGAGCAGAGCATTTTAAAGCATTGTATAAGGCACAGGATATCCTGATGAAGGATATGCCTATCGTTCCTGTATATCACTATACTGACTTCTTTCTTTCCAGTCCTAAAATTAAAGGATGGGATAGAAGTATGCTGGGTCAGATGGACTTTACAACAGCCTATCTAGCTGAATAACAAATAAAACGTTGAAGGCTGTCTTCCCTTCTGGAGGACAGCCTTTTTTTATCAAAGCCACACTTAGAAACTGGTGCGTTTTGCTTCGCAAAGCCACACTTAGAAACTGGTGCGTTTTGCTTTGCAAAGCCACACTTAGAAACTGGTGCGTTTTGCTTCGCAAAGCCTCACTTAGAAAAACATGGTGCGTTTTGCTGCGCAAAGCCACACTGAGGAGTTTCCTGTATGAGAAATTATTTCGTACGGCGTCTGATCTATTCGCTGTTGACGATTATTGTAATCGCCACGGTTACTTTTTTTATGATGCACTCCATCCCGGGCGGCCCTTTTACAAGAGAACGGCCAGTTCCTCCGGAAATCATGCGCGTTTTGAATGAAAAATATAAATTAGATCAGCCCCTGTACATGCAGTACCTGGACTATATGAAAGGCTTATTTACCTTCGATCTAGGTCCCTCTTTCTCCAAGGCTGGAATTTCAGTCAATGAACTCATCATTACGGGATTTCCGGCGACCGCAAAAATCGGGTTTTTAGCCTGTCTCCTGATCGCTATTCTCGGTGTGCCCTTCGGCATTATCTCAGCGCTGAAGCAGAATAAACCCATCGACTACTTCGTGATGTTTATGGCCACTCTGGGAGTCACTATTCCCAGCTTTGTCATTGCATCTCTGATGATATACTTTTTTGCAGGGAAGCTGGGTTGGATTCCGCCTTACGGTCTAAGCACTCCCGCCAGTTATTTTGGACCGGTGATTGCCTTGTCGGGTTACTCTCTGTCCTTTGTGGCCCGGCTGACCCGTTCAAGCATGCTGGAAGTACTCAGGCAGGATTATGTCAGAACCGCCCGGGCCAATGGTCTCCGGGAATGGTCTGTCATCGGAAAACATGCCGTTAAAAATGCACTGATCCCTGTCGTCACCTATCTGGGACCCACCATCGCTGCTCTGATGACCGGTTCCTTTGTGGTGGAAAGGATCTTTGCCATCGCCGGGATCGGCCGCTATTTTGTAGAGAGTGTGTCCAACAGGGACTACACCGTGATTATGGGGATTACCGTCATGTATGCGGCCTTCTATGTCTTGATGGTTTTACTCGTAGACATCGCCTATGCCTTCATTGATCCCCGAATCAGATTTGAAAAGGAGAGCAAGTAAAAATGGACTCCAGTCAATTTGAGTTTATCGACAGAAGCAGTACCGAGATACCGGAACAAATGCGTCCCAGCCTGACCTACTGGCAGGATGCCTGGCGAAGACTGAAGAATCATACCATGGCCATGGTGGGACTCTGCGGTGTAATCCTTATCGTATTCATCGCCGTATTTGGTCCTCTCTTTGTAAAAGCCAGTTATTCGGATCAGAATCTGGATTATGCCAACATGCCCCCGAGGATGGAGATCTATCAGCTGGAAGAGGACTATTTTGTCTTTCTGTCCAATGACTACAAACTACTCCGAATTTCCGGGAAGGGTGAAATCATCGGCCGGCTGGATAAAACTAAGACCGATCCCATCAATAAGCTTTATACCTATGAAGATGGGGATGTCAAAGTGGTCCTGGATTTTTCCTACAACCTGCTCAAGGATAAAATGGGCTATCCCTATGACTTCAGCTTCCTTTATGGGGGGGAAGAGATCACAAAACCTGCGAAAAAGGTGGGAAATAAGACCTATCCCTTCGGCAGCGACATCCTGGGGCGTGATCTGATGATACGGGTTATGTACGGTGCCCGGATTTCTCTGACAGTGGCTCTGGTGGCTTCTCTGGTGAATCTTTTCATCGGTGTTGTTTATGGAAGCGCCGCCGGTTATGAGGGGGGACGGACAGATTCAATCATGATGAGAATTGTGGATATTCTGAACTCGATTCCTCTTGTTCTCTATGTCATCATCATCATGGTTATCGTGGGAAACCGGGGACTCTGGACCATGATCATTGCTCTGGGATCGGTTTACTGGGTTGTGATGGCCCGTCTGGTCCGCGGACAGGTTCTAAGCCTGAAAGCCCAGGAATTCGTTCTGGCAGCCCGGGCCCTGGGTGTCTCCAAGAGTCATATTATCTCCCGTCACCTTATTCCCAATGCCATGGGTCCCATCATTGTTTCAATGACCATGATGATTCCTCAGGCCGTATTCACAGAAGCCTTTATCGGTTTTATCGGGCTGGGGGTTTCTGCTCCCATGGCTTCCTGGGGTACTCTGGCCAATGATGCCCTTCAGGGGCTGTTGTCCTACCCCTATCAGCTGTTTTTCCCTTCCATGGCCATTGCCCTGACCATGCTCTCCTTCAATTTTCTGGGAGACGGACTGCGGGATGCTCTGGATCCTAGACTGAGAAAAGGATAATTGTAATGGAAGACATACTATTAGAAGTTAAGAATATAAAAACATCCTTCTTTACTCATCATGGAGAGATTCAGGCCGTTCGGGGAACCTCGTTTAAACTGAGAAAAGGCGGCGTTCTGGGAATCGTCGGTGAGTCGGGAAGCGGGAAGAGTGTCACAGCCCTTTCCATCATGGGTCTTATCGACGAACCCGGCCGGATCAAAGAGGGAGAAATCCTTTTTGACGGCAGAGACCTGGCCAAACTCTCTCAGAGGGAGCTTTCCGACATCCGGGGGAACGAGATCGCCATGATCTTTCAGGACCCCATGACCTCCCTCAATCCTGTGTATACCATCAAGAATCAGATGGTGGAAGTCATCCGCCGTCACAAGAAGATCAGCCGGTCAAAAGCTCAGGAAGAGGCCGTGGAGATGCTCCGCCTCGTGGGTATTCCCGAACCGGAAAGCCGGATCAACAGCTTCCCCCATGAGTTCTCCGGGGGCATGCGTCAGAGGGTCATGATCGCCACAGCCCTGTCTTGTAATCCCATGCTTCTTATAGCCGATGAACCCACAACTGCACTGGATGTGACGATTCAGGCTCAGATTCTGGAGCTGATGAACGATCTGAAAGACAAGATTAATGCCTCCATCATCCTTATAACCCATGATCTGGGGGTAATCGCCGAGGTCTGTGATCATATTGTCGTTATGTATGGCGGGACCATCATGGAGCAGGGAACAGAGGATGACATCTTCTACAATCCCCAGAATCCCTATACCGTGGGGCTCCACAAGTCGGTACCAAAAATCACACAGGGTGAGAAAGAGCGTCTGATCCCCATTGAAGGATCACCACCCGACCTTCTCCATCCCCCTGAGGGTTGTCCCTTCACAAGCCGCTGTCCTCACACTATGGAAGTCTGTTTAACCGAAAGACCCCCTTCCTTTGCGTTGAGTGAGAGCCATTCATCCGCCTGCTGGCTCCTTCATGAGAAGGCTCCTCAGGTAGCAAAATATGAAAAAGCAGGAGCCGTAAGTGAGTAAACAGGATGCCCTACTTGAAATCAAAAACCTTAAAAAATATTTCCCCGTCAGCAGGGGAGGGCTTTTCAATCAGAAAAAATCCTATCTGAAAGCCGTAGACGACGTTTCTTTCGAGATAAAAAAGGGTGAAACCTTCGGACTTGTCGGAGAATCGGGCTGTGGTAAATCCACGACCGGCCGGACCATCCTCCGTCTCTATGAAGCCACGGGAGGTGAAATCAATTTTGATGGAACCGACCTGGCCAAGGTGGCCGAGAAGGATTTGAAACCCTTTCGGAAAAGGATTCAGATGATCTTCCAGGATCCCTATGCATCGCTCAACTCCCGAATGACCGTCACTGATATCATTGGTGAGGGAATTTCCACACATAATATTGCCTCCGGGGCGGAACGTCAGGAGCGGATTTACAATCTGCTGAATCATGTGGGCCTCAAGAGGGAACATGCCAACCGCTATCCTCATGAGTTTTCAGGGGGGCAGAGACAGAGGATCGGCATTGCCCGGGCCCTGGCTGTAGAACCTGATCTGGTGATTTGTGATGAACCCATCTCGGCTCTGGATGTTTCAATTCAGGCACAGGTGGTCAATATGATGGAAGACCTTCAAAACGAAATGGGACTCACCTATCTGTTCATTGCCCATGACCTGTCCATGGTGAAACACATCTCCAACAGAATAGGTGTCATGTATCTGGGAAGGCTGATGGAGGTCTGTGACAGCGGCGAGTTATACAAAAATCCCCTGCATCCCTACACAAAGGCCCTTCTTTCGGCCATTCCCATTCCTGATCCCAAACTGACCAGGAAGAATAAACGGGTCCTGCTGAAGGGGGATGTCATGAGTCCCATTGATCCCCCTGCGGGATGCCGTTTTGCATCACGTTGTCCCCTGGTTCAGCCTGTCTGCAGGGAAGAGAATCCTCTTCTTGAAGAATTGGCTCCGGGGCATCATGTGGCCTGCCATGTCGTCAAAGGGTCTTTCTGATTCATTTTTTTCGATACCGGGCTGTCTCCTAAATGAGGGGCAGCCTTTTTAAATTCATATCAAAAAATTATCCTTTGCTTTGAAAAGTATTTAATCCGGTGTACATTAGAAGATCATGAAAAGCGACTACCTCATCGTCAGCATAGAAGATGATTTATCCGTAGCCAAAGGCCTGGTTTTGACATTGGAATCTACAGGATATCATGTCCTCCATTTTAGAGAGGCAGATGAATTTTTTAAGGCTCTGCCGGGAATCTCACCCGCTCTCCTTCTGCTGGACGTCAGGCTTCCGGGAAAAGATGGTTATGAGATCTGCCGGGAATTGCGGGGGAGGGGTGAGCTCTTTCCCGTGATCATGCTCACAGCCCGCGATGAAGACAGGGACAAGATTAACGGTCTGGAAGACGGGGCGGATGATTATATTGTCAAACCCTACAGCAGAGGGGAGCTCCTCTCCCGCATACATGCCCGGCTGCGGCGTTCCTACGGTACCTTTTCAGAAAATTCTGAAAAACAGGACTTTCATTTTGGTTCTTTTCGCTTGAGCCGTGAGTTTATGAGTCTGAAGAAAGAAGATCATGAAATCGATTTAACACCCATCGAGTACAAGCTTCTTTCTTTCTTTTTAAAGAATGCCGGCCAAACCTTCAACCGCAGTGAAATCCTGAACCGGGTCTGGTCCGGAGACAGTCCCCATTATGGTGATGAACGCACGGTGGATGTTCATATCCGCCATCTCAGGGAAAAAATAGAAGAATCTCCCGCCTGTCCTTGTTTTCTGAAAACAATCCGGGGTGTGGGTTACACCTTTCTGAAGGTATAAAGGGAGTCTATGTATAAAAATAGTCAGCCAGGAAGATACCAGTTTGAATATTGGGACTGTGATCCCTTAAAATGAAGGATATGAATGATCAATTCAATATCTGCTTTATCAGCGGTAAACTCGGGGATGTCGACGGCGTCTCCCTGGAGACGGATAAATGGATCTCTGTATTGTCTGGAATGGGACACCGGCTGTTCACTGTGGCCGGATTGTATACATCAGAGCTTCTTTACGTCCCTCAGGATCATCAACTCACCATCGAGGCCATCAGTTTCTCATCACCCCGCCAGGAATACTATGAAAACCTTGTTTTCCCCTACTTGAGTAAGAGGCCTCCCCATCTCTCAGAGAAAAAATTACTGCTCCTGGAGGAAGAATTAATCCGGGAAGGCCGTGAGATAGCTGCGGTCATCTATCAATTTATTCAGGTTCAAAAAATTGATCTGATTATTGCCGAAAATACCAATGCCATGCCCATGACCCTCCTCGGGGCTGTGGCGGTGAATGAACTGATTCAGGTTTATAGCGTCGCCGCCCTGTTTCATCATCATGATTTCTGGTGGGAAAGAAGCCGGTTTAGCGAGAGCTGCATCGATCAGCTGCTCAACAGAATCATGCCTCCTAAAAACCTCTCTGTTGAGCATGTTGTCATTTCATCCTATGCTGAACATATTTTGTCCTCGGTTAAACGGGTCAAACCTCATATTATTCCCAACTGTGAAGATTTTGAACATCCTCCGGTCATGGACGACTACAACAGCCATTTTCGTGAAGATCTTGGTTTTTCTGATGAGGATATTCTTATTGTTCAACCCACAAGGATTGTTCCCCGCAAAAGGATTGAAGATTCTATCCGTCTGGTCGGGAAATTCTGCAGAAAGTATACCCAATTGGCCGATAGAGTTCATTTTATCATCTCCCTCTATCATGGGGATGAGCTGGAGAGTACCTATCTGAAGGACATCATCGGTATTGCCGAACGCTATGGTGTTCGGCTGCGTATGATTTCTGACCGTGTGAGCTCTCAAAGGGCGGTCCGGGATGGAAAACGCTGTTATACAAACAGGGATGTCCTGACCAATGCAGATCTGATCACCTTTCTTCCTGTATGGGAAGGCTTCGGCAATGCCCTTCTGGAAACCATTGCCGCCAAGATTCCTCTGGTGACCACGACCTACCTGGTCTATAAAACGGATATCAAGATGTGCGGTGTTCAACCCATAGAGATCCGGGACCATTATGATAGGCATGGAAGGCTGATCATTGCTGACTCCGTACTGGACGAAATATATGAAGTCCTGACACACAAGAACATCCGGACCCTCCGGGTCAATCTCAGTTTCAAGGCGGCTTCGGATGAGTTCAGTATGGATATATTAAAGTCCCGATTGAGTGAAATACTGGAGAACTATGCAGATGAAATCAGAGCATCCAGAAGGAGAGTGCTGAAGAGCCAGCAATCCTATTATGTATAAACAATGGAATGCCTTCATGTCTCTCTTTGAGCAGAGTGCTCTGGTGCTGGCCATACTTTCGGTTCTCGTTGTCACAACCAGCCTTATCGTTCTGTACTACAAGAGAAAGTATACCCTCATGATCCGGGATGAGAGAATCCGCCATCAACAGTTAGAGCAGAACCTCAGGGAACGCTTGATGTCCATTGACAGTATTCTGGACCACTATCCGGAACCCGTTGTCTATAAAAACAGCAAGGGCGAGTATGACTGGTGCAACCGTGAACTGGAAAAGCTCTGGGGACTCTCCCGGAATAATATTATGGGATCTACTCCGGAAAGTCTGTTTCCCCAGGAGTCTGATGAGATTCGAAAACTGGACAGTATGGTCCGCACCAGATCCAAGCCCCTTGTAAAAGAGAGAAAATTTACAGACAGAGATGGTGAAACCAGGACTTATGAGCTGTCTTTTCATCAGATGGATGACCCTGTCTCCGGCGGGAAGGGGGTACTCATGTATTTTAAGGATATCAGTCACTACCGGGATCAGCTGGATATCCTCAATGACCTCTATGTCACCGTCAGGGAAGACCTGCAGCTTCGCAGTGATTACTATGCCGATTTTTTGAAAACAGGGCTTCCACCCCTGAACCGGATCATTGAAGACAGTGATACACTGCTGCATAATGATAATGACCGGAAGGAAACAAGAAAAAAACTGGAGAGAATTACGTCTTCAGGGCAGGAAATGAATTCCACCATCCGTAATCTGTCATTTCTGGCCTTTCCTGACAAAATATCCGCCTTATACGAAGGGACTCATGAGCAGCCCCTCAATGAAACACGTTCCCTGGAGGACTGGCAGAATCAACTGGTCCTGCGGGTCGGCTCTTTTCACCGTGACCATGGATTTGCTTCCTTTGTTCTCCTCCTGGGAGATGTTCCCGAGTCATTGCATACCCGCTTCCCCTTGTTAAACGAGCTGTTGGAGCGGTTGATCGAAAATGCCGAAGGCCATAGTCAGGGAGGAGTTTACCTCATACTGAAAGTTCACCGTGTGGAGTCTCAGTTCTTTACCATGAATATCACAGTCCGCAACATCGGACCCGCCATTGATGCGGCCCGGAGGGAAGATATTTTCAAACCCTTTACCCGGATTATCGCCGGGGGGACCGGCCCCGGACTGGGCCTCACAGTGGCCCGAAGTCTGGCGGAAAAAATGGGAGGCAGTCTCTCCTGTGATCCTACCTGCATTGACGGAGCCCGGTTTCTGCTCTCTCTGCCTCCCATTAAAGGGGAGGGTACTGTTATCAGCGGTTACAGGCTGGGTGGGCAGCCCGGCAGGAATACCGGGGCAATTCTGATTGCCGACAATGATAAGCTTTTCAGGAAAAAACTCGTCAGCCATCTCAGGTTGGCCGGATACAGAGTCGATCAGGCCGAGGATGGTGAAGCTGTTCTCAGTCTCATGAAAGAAAAGGAATATTTTCTAGTTCTTGTGGACGATCAGACACCCCTGATTTCAGGGGTTGAAATACAGAAACAATGGAAGAGGGGAGACTATCCGGGGGTAAGGAAG
>NZ_JAQIBL010000031.1 GCF_027859075.1 Oceanispirochaeta sp.
CTATGCCCAGATTACCCCGGAGGTGAATATCGGGGCCAATGACATCCTCCAGATTGACTGGGAGATCACCTTCTATGGGACCTAGGAGGTCTTGATATGGATTTTTACCATATTCAGAGCCCCTGGGATTCCCCCTGTGAGGTGGAAGGTGGCGCCTGGGGCAGAAGCAGAACACCCGGCCTGTCCCTGAGCAAGTGGGACACGGAAGCCTCCCTGCGCCTGGGATCGGAGTTCCCCGGGGAGAGGGTTCAAACCGTGGAGCACAGACCGGGGAGAACGATACTGACCACGGGAGAGCGGCGCCATGTGTACCGGCAGTTGGATGAAGGGAACATAGAGTATGACATCATCCTGCGGGAGATCCCCTCGTCCCCTGTCTTCAAGATCCCCCTGGAAAAAGCCGGGGGGCTTTCTTTTCATAAACAGGGAATCCTCTACGGTCATCTGATGAGGGAAGAGGTCCGGGGCAGTTATGCGGTGTACTGGAAGGAGAAGAACAACCAGTACAAGACAGGGAAGTTCTGCCATATCTACCGGCCGAAGATCATCGATACCAAAGGCCGCTGGATCTGGGGAGACCTGGATTACGATGGGGATTCACTTTATATCACTGCCGATGAGACCTGGCTCAAAAACTCAAGTTACCCCGTGACGGTGGTCCCCCGGATCGGTTCGGACTCAGTGGGAGCGGGAAGCTATGACTTTTTCAATGACGAACCCGGTATGCCCACGGTCGACCTGGGGATGGCCCTCAACAAATTTACCATTGATACGGAGCTGGCCGGCCCCTGTACGGCCTATTACTACTCCTATAAGAACGACTACGAGGCGGGCGGGTTTGCGGCGGTCTATGACGGAGGACTCCCGGCCAACCTGAGGAGCAGCGGGGCCCCCTTTTTGAACCTGAGGGTTCCGTCCACCGAGTCACCTTCCTGGAAGAGCAGCAGTTTCAGTATTGACCAAGCGATCGATGCCGGCAGTACCATCTGGTTCGGCCTGATGGCCAAATACTATTACTATCCCTATTTTGATGAGGTGGACGGAGCCGATCTCCGGGTCCATTATCCCTCCAGTTTTACGGCCCCCCCGGCTGTCTGCGGAACGACCTATCTTCATAGCGACATTCTGTTATCCATGTACTTTGACTATGTCTCCCTCACCACCTGGAATGTCCTGATCGAAGGCAGGATCAAACCGGATGAGGAGATCTTCAAGGAGTCTCAGTTTCATAGGGAGCAGCAAGAGACTCCGGCATTGACTGAGGGATTTCTGTCCTCCCGGGGGCTTGTCAGGCTGATCAGCTCGCTGGGAGACCTGACAGATTTTTCGGATCATACCGCCCGTTTCAGCCGGGCCCTCCAGTCATGGGGGGCCTCCTCTGGAATGTTCCTCCGAAAACTCTCCTACTTTATATTCCTGGAGGAAGCCTGTTCCCTCTGGGATTTTTTCACAAGGAACCGGGGACATGCCAGTGAGGAGCTTGTGATCTACAGTCCCCTGACCCTCATCCTGAAGATCGATTCTAAAATTTGATCCTTCGGCCCTGAGGGAAAGAGCTTAAAAAACCATCGAGGCTTGAAGCCTGGATGGAGTGAAGGAGTTTTCATGAACAAAATCTATGCGGGCCAGACCAGCCTGAGCCTCCGGGTCAATACCGCCTGCCCCCTGAATGACGCCGAACTCTGTGAGATCCGATACCGGAAGCCCGACGGAAGCGAAGGAGCCTTTGACGCTGTGATCCTGGACCCCATGACGGGCCTCCTGGGCTACGACCTGGCCACAGGCGACCTGGATCAGCCTGGCTGGTGGAGTTTCTGGTCCTGGGTTCAGTTTACCGGGGGACGCTGGGCACCGGGTGACCCTAAGAAGGTGTATATCCGCCAGGAGGGACGCTAGATGGCGGAGAAACGATTACTGAACCGGATGAGTGAGAGACTCCGGCGATTTGAGGTTGATGAGACCCTGGCCATCCGAAAGGCCCTCGCCTCGGAAGAGGAGTATTCCCAGGATCTGCAGGTTCTGATGAAGAGCTGGCTGGGGGGAGACTTAGCCAGGCGTCCGGGGCTTCTGGCTCTCTGCTACAACTGTTGCAGTGCCCTGGTCAAGGAGATCCCCCCGGAAGAACAGACAGGAGAGCGCTTCTTCCGTCTCCGCTGGAGCGCCTACCTGAATGCCCAGAAGGAGAGAGAGAATGAGCCTCCTTCCCTGGAGGAAGCCAAATACCTGGACCGGGAAGCCCTCTTTGTCCTGTCCACCAACAAGAGTGAGCGGGGAGAAACCTTCTCTGACTTCTTTAACGCCCGGATGATGATAGAGGACTGGGGGGAGGATATCCGCTACTGTGCCCCCTGGAAGAAGTGGCTGATCTGGGACAGTCAGAGATGGCTCTGTGACGAGTTGGGGGCGATCTATGAACTGGGAGAGAAGAGCATCAACTCCCTCTTTGAGAAGGCCCCTCAAAGGGCCACCCTGGAGGAAGCTCTGGCCATGATGGCACATGCCAGACGGAGCTCCTCGGCCCACAAGGTGGAGACCATGCTCTTCAGCACCAGGTGGAATCTGAAAATAAGGGTGAGTCCGGATGAACTGGACAGGAACCTCTTTCTCTTTAACTGCGCCAACGGCATGATCGACCTCCGGTGCGGCCGCCTGTTGACTCATGACAGAAACGCCCTCATTACAAAAGTATCTCCCGTAACCTACCTTCCAGACAGTTCCTGTACCGTCTGGAAAAGGTTCCTGAAGGACATCTTCAAGGGGAACCTGGAGCTGATCCGCTTTGTCCAGAAATTCCTGGGCTGCTCCCTGACGGGAGACATGTCCTGCCAGTCCATGTTCATCCTCTACGGGAACGGGGCCAACGGGAAGAGCACCTTCATCAACGTGGTCAACCATGTGATGGGCGACTACGCCACCACAACCCCCACGGAGACCTTTATGCAGAAGAAAGGGGAACAGGCCACCAACGATATCGCCCGCCTCAAGGGCGCCCGATTTGTCACGGCCATGGAGAGTGATGATAACGGCCGCCTGGCCGAGTCGGTGATCAAACGTCTCACCGGGAACGACATGATCAGCGCCCGCTTCCTCTATGGGGAGTACTTCCAGTTCCTTCCCACCTTCAAGATCGTCATGGCCACGAACCACAAGCCGAGGGTGAGCGGCATGGACCTTGCCATCTGGCGCCGGATCAAGCTGATTCCCTTCGAGGCGACCTTTCCCGAGGAGAAGCAGGATAAGAAGTTGACGGAGAAGCTGAATAAGGAGTCCTC
>NZ_JAQIBL010000032.1 GCF_027859075.1 Oceanispirochaeta sp.
TTCTGCGACAGAAGGAAACAAGAGGATCTACCGCATCGTCGACCCCTTCGTTCAGAACATCATCGCCGGCTTTGATGGAGTCCTTCCCGAGGCTGTTTCCTCATAATAAAAAAACCGGCTCTCCTGCAGCCGGTTCTTTTACTCTCTCCTCAATATTATCAGGGAGTCGGGATGGGAGTGTAATTATTACTATTCAGGGTTCCCATATAGTTGGTCAGTATAATCAATGACGTGAGGGAAGCTGTCAGGATGGCAATATCCCCGCCGTACTTGCCGATCCAGAAGATAGGATTGTTCCGGGGAGCAAAGATAACATCTTCCGGCTGGATGATGCGCTCTTTCTGTTTATGTTTGTCTCCATACACGTCTGTGATCCGCACCCTGCTGCCCGAGTGGGAGTCTATATCGAATCCACCGGCCAGACCCATGTAATAGTCCCATGATTTATTCACAATATAGGGAAAGCGTCCGGGACTCACCACAGACCCTGTAACATACACGTAGTACTGGGTAAAGGGGATGATCACCATATCCCGGTCACTTAAAACGAGATCAAGATCCCGGTTTCCTGTCAGAAGCAGTTCTTCCACATTCACATCCACGGAATCTCCGGTTTCAGATCTGATCACACTCACATGTTCCAGATCGGATACCTTTGTGAACTGAGCCTGCACCTTGCGCATCACCGAGGAAAGCAGTTCTCCCTCGGTGATATTCACAATAACCCTGGAGGAAACAGAGGTTCCCTCTTCGCTGGTGCCGATGGCTCCCTGGAGGGTGACAATGGGCCTGTAGTCGGTCCAGCGGGGAATGGTGATGCTGTCCATATCCATCAGGGGAAGGTCCTCGGGATCATCCGAGAGATTCAGGTAGAAGGTGCTGCCCTGACCCTCTGTGCTGCCCAGTATCCGGCTGATCTGAATCTGGCTCTGATCGGCGGTACTCGTGAATCCGTCCCCCAGGATTTCAATCACATCCAGGAGATTTTCATCCTCTTTGAGCTGGTAGCTTCCCGGCCTTTTCACATCGCCCCTTAAAATAATCTGACGCTCATAGGGGCGCAGGATAATCGTATCGCCGTAGGCCAGGTAGGGGTTCTGTGTCACATCTCCCGTGCGGCGGCCCATAAAGAGGTCGACGATCCGGCTGGAGCCACCCTTGGAGATGATTTCCACATCTCTGTAGGAGGTATAGCTGGTCTTGACGGCATCCACGATGGACGAGAGGCGTTCAAAGCTCCAGGCGGGCACCTCCTGGGCTATCTGAACTTCTCCCTTGACCAGAACCTCAAAGACTCCGGAACTGCTGATGGTCATCACCGGCACGGAACCAGGGAACAAGTCATTCACCAGCTGCTCCACCTGACCCCTCAATTCATAATAGGTCATTCCTTCGGTTTGAAATTTTCCAAATCCCGGAACCTGGGCCAGATAGTTCTTGTCCACCGTTAATTGTACACTAAAAGCGCTGCCGCTGAGGGAATAACTGACCGAGTAGACATCCCCGGGGGTGACCGGGTAGCCGGGGCTCACCGACGCCTTGCCGGTCCGCTCACTCGCCGAACCCGTCAGGGCCCAGAGGGATGAGATTGAAAGCAGACAAATCATTACTGTACATACTGTTCTTTTAATCATAGGGTCTTACACTTCTCCACGGAGTTTTTTCATGCGCTGGGGGTCCTGTTTCAGATTCTGCCAGAACTCAAGGAGGAAGGCTCCAAAGAGGCTGAGGAAAAAGGCGGCCATGGTGACGATGATGCAGAGCTTGCCCCGGCTGGGGCCCGACTTCATTTCTGGAATTTCCGCCTTCTCTATCACCTGAAAGGTGGGGCCGGTGCCCCGATCGGTCAGTTTGGTGACCTCGTACTGTTCCAGCAGACTCTTATAAATAGTGGCCTGAACCTCGATTTCTCTCTTGATCCGCTCATCCTCTATATAGAGACCGCTCATTTCCTGCATGGAGGGCAGGCCGTACTTGCCCTCTTCTTCCAATGTCTTCAGGGACGCTTCGAGAGCTCTTTTTGAGCGCAATTTATCAGAAATAATGGGGTTATCCATGCCCGCACGGGTGGTCATGGCCTCAACTTCCGCATCCAGGGTGATCATCGCTGTCTTGAGGCCCATCACCTGGGTGGTAAAGGCTTCGATCATGACCGAGGCGTCGAGGATGCCGTACTTCTTCTGAAAAGCCACATACCTGTCTTCCAGGGCGGCAATCTGCACTTCCACATCCACCAGCTTCTGTTCCAGCAGCTCTTTCTGACTCTTGTTGGAGATGCTGTCAATCTTGTCAAACTCTGTTTCCAGCAGCTTTACAGTTCTATTCACTATGGCCGTGGCCAGATCCCGGTCAATGTCTTCATAACCGATTTCGAGAGTGCCTGTTGCCTCATCCGGTTCGAGAGTCAATTTTTCACGGATGGATGTTCGTAAAGTGGTGACAGGAAATTTACTTTCCCGGGTATTGTACACTTCATGCAGATTGAACTCTGCCGCCAGTTTATCGATCATCGTATTGCTCTTGGCCAGCTTCTCTGCCAGGGCGCTGTTGCTGCCTCCTCCGCTGCTGACACCCGCCAGGGCGGCCAGGCTGCCCAGGCCGGAGGAGTCGAGCATGCTTGACAGACCGCCGCTGGAGCTGCTGTTATTGATCAGTACCAGAGATTGGGGTGTATACAGATTGGGGAGGAAGCTTTTTTCAGGGGGCAGCTTCAGGGATATTATTGAATAAATCAATATGTAC
>NZ_JAQIBL010000033.1 GCF_027859075.1 Oceanispirochaeta sp.
CCAATATGGTCACCGATATTTTCAAGAGCCCGGGTCTGTCCCTGAGCCAGGAATCCGGCTACGATGGCACCAATAGAATTTCCGATGAAGGCATCCACTTCGATTCCAAGCTCACTCAAAGCCTTCCAGGCACCCAGGTGATAGACACCCTTGGCTCCCCCTCCGCTCAAGACAAGGCAGTATTTTTCCTTCTGCCGTTTTTTAAACATGACCGTACCCCTTCATAATCATTATGATGAGTTATGGGATGGATGCAATAATTTTTTTAGCCGTTGAGTTCTCTCAGCCTTTAAATCTATTCAAGGAAAATACTGAAATTAGTCACAGTGCACCCTGGTGGCACTGGTGTGAAAAGTAAATCCCCGTAATAAGATCCAGTGAAGCCACAGGGCATTATTCCAAGTCTTTATGGACATATTAAAAGCGATGCAAGTTACGTTTTGATAAGAGAACTGTCAGGATATCGTTGGGGTATTCTTTTCACCGATTTCTAATACTTTTTCATCAATTTCTTATTTGAAAATCAGATGATGGCCTTAGTTAATAATGAGATTATAAGGATTCTAACTATGTTAGTAATGAATGGTCTGCTAGAAAGGATTGCCCCCATGACAGATGACTGGAAAGATATTTGCAAGACACTGGATTATGCCCTCCAGCCCATTGTCAACAGCTACACTGGTGACGTATTTGGCTATGAAGCTCTGCTCCGGAATTGGAAGGAGTGCGGATTTAACAGCATTTTTGATGTTTTTGATCAGTCCTTCCAGGAAAGAACTCTCTATACCCTTGATCTGGAACTGAGAAAAAAAGCAATTGAAAAATTCCGCACCATCCAGGGGGCGGAAACCAAGGCTCTTTTTTACAATCTGGATAACAGGATTCTTGAGATGCCCGATTACTCCTCCGGGAATACTCAGGAACTTCTGAGCACTCTGGGAATAGCCAAATCCAACTTTTATTTTGAACTTTCAGAACGACATGAAATCAACCACTATTCTGAAACCATTCAAATTTTAAACCAGTATAAGAGTCAGAATTTCAGGATTGCCATCGATGACTATGGCTCAGGATACTCAGGGCTTCAGCTCCTGTACCATTCTGAACCGGATATCATTAAGATTGACCGTTTTTTCATTGATGGCATAGATAAAGATCAGAAGAAAAAATTGTTTGCAGAAAACATTGTGAACATGGCTCATCTCCTGGGAATTAAGGTGGTAGCCGAGGGGATAGAAACGGATCAGGAACTTAATTTCTGCCGTGAAATCGGCTGTGATTATCTTCAGGGATATTGGATTGCCCGTCCGGAGCAGGATATCCTAAAACTCGCTTCATCCTATGATCTGGACAAGGACTGTTCAAATTTTGGTAAGAGAAAAGGTGAAAATCAATCCTGCCTTATTGAAGAAAGACTGACATCCATCATTCCTGTTCATTTGTATGACGATGGAGACGCCATACTTAAACGCTTTCAGAAAGATCATTCAATTGGATTGCTGCCGGTTGTCAATAACCTGAATGAACCTCTGGGAGTCATCCGGGAAATAGATCTGAAACAATACGTATACTCTCCCTTGGGAATATCCCTGTTTCAGCACCATTCCAACAGCCGAGGACTTGAATCCTTTGTAACAAGAATACCCATGGCCGATGTGAACAGCAGCCTCGAAAAGATTCTGGATATAACGGCGGCATACAACCAGTCAGAGGGCATAATGATAACCCGTAATGGTAAATACCTGGGACTTCTGGACCCCTCCAATCTGATTCAATTGATCTATGAACAGAAACTGGCCTACGCCAGGGATCAGAATCCCCTTTCAGGACTGCCGGGAAACTTCACCATCCATAAAATGCTTGCCGAAGTTTTGAAGAACCCCATTCCTCGAAAAAGGATTATCATTTTTGATTTCAACAACTTCAAACCATTTAATGATACCTACGGGTTCAGAATGGGTGACCGTCTGATAATCCTTTTTGGGGAGATTTTGAAAAAAACGTACAACCTGGATAAAGACTTCATTGGCCATGTGGGGGGAGATGATTTTTTAGTCATCCAGTCTGATCCCGTTGAGGATGAAGTTTGCAGCCTGACTAAGAAGGCTCAGGCAGATTTTGCAGAGAGCGCCCTGGCCTACTACGCAGAAGAGCATAGAAATAAAGGATGTATCACAGCCCGCAACAGAAAAGGACACTTTGAATCCTTTTCACTCATGTCGGTCAGTGCCGCCGTTGTAGAAGTAATCGTTCCAGGAAATACATCCCTGGATGAATTGAACAGGATTCTATTTGACCTGAAGAAACAGTCTAAAAGCAGAAAAGACAATTTTGCTCTACTGGAACTGAATCAGAGTACAAGCGACTTGGCCACAACATCATCCAAGGCATTCAAATCAGAGATAAATTTTATCAATTCATCGTCATCTGCGGTGGTCTGAAGGATCACGAGTCCCGAGGGGGAACAGGCATTTTCGGGGATATCGTGAAGCCCCAGCCTGACCTTGATATTGCATCCAAAACTTGTAAGGATTTTTTATACAGTGGTAGCGCTTGCTTCACGGCTTCCGATTTTTACAGCAACAAGTTGGTATTCCATAGAGTCTCCTTGTTTTTTATCAGCTCAGGGCCAAAGGGTCTAATAATATATTGAAAACAGTTGTTATAAATGTATTATAGACAAATGAAACATACTATCAAAGCCAAACAAAATAATTCTAAAAACTGCCTTGTCTGCGGGATGGAGAACAATCTTGGTTTGAAAACAAGATTCTATGAAACGGAGAATGATGAAGTCATTGCTCTGTTTACCCCTGATGAGATTCACCAGAGCTATCCAGGCATAACCCATGGCGGGATCTCTTCGGCCATCCTGGACGAAACCATCGGCCGGGCCATCATGGCCCGTTATGATGAACAGGTATGGGGAGTCACTCTGGAATTGAATCTGCGTTATAAAAAAGCTGTTCCCCTGGGTGTTGAACTCAAGGCTATTGGCAGAATAACCGCGGAACGTGGCCCTATTTTTGAAGGAACCGGAGAGATTCTACTTCCCGACGGCGAGGTCGCCGTCAGCTGCACAGGTAAATACCTCAAGCGGAAGATCCATGATATCGCTAATGATTCTTTTTCTGACAATGAGTGGTTTCCCGTTGAAGACGAGCCGGTTCTGGACGAAGTAGATCTTCCCTGATTGATACGGAACCGTCCTCTTTTACGAAAAGGGAACCGACAGTTCTACTCCAATTTTCCTGAGGGACTTGTACACATTCTCGGCGAGAGGGATGCCTTCAGCCAGAGAGTGAGCTTCCGCTTCAAATTCCTTCTGGCCGGCAAAATAAACCTGTTCGTGTCCCTCCGCCGGAATCATGTTGCGGATAACCTGCAGCATTTTATCCATATTCCTGCGGAACTCACAGGCGTCCATAAACAGATCGATCTTCATGGCTCCGAAACAGTGGGAGACACGTGCTGATGATTCTCCCTTATCATAGATATCAGCACCCCAGGCGGAACCTGAAAGGACTCCCGTCAGAATGTCTACCATCATGGCCAGACCGAACCCCTTATGACCGCCGGAGCTCTCCGAATCTCCCCCCAGAGGGACGATCCCTCCTCCTCTTCTATGAAACATATCTTCCAGAAGAGGACCAGGATTTGAGACAGAGAGTCCATCCTTATCAACCGCCCATCCAGGTTCAAGAGACTTATGTTCACGATCATAGATTTCTATTTTCCCCCGGGTGACCACAGTGGTTGACATATCCAGGACAAAGGCCCTCTCTTTGTCGGCTGGTGCGGCAAAGGCGATAGGATTCGTGCCGAACATGACCTGTTTTCCAAAAGTAGGAACTCCCAGGGCCGCCGTATTGGTCATGGAAATACCAATCATGTCCTTATCAAGGGCTTTCATGGCATAATAACCAGCAATCCCGTAATGATTTGAATTCCTCACGGCTCCGAAAGCCATGCCGCTCTGCTCCGCCTTATCCAGAACCGACTGCATGGTTTGACAGCTGACAGGAGCGCCCAAAGCACCCCTGGCATCCACCAGAAGAGAAACCGGAGTTTCTCTGATGACTTCCGGCTCAATCACCGGGTCCATCAGTCCCTCCTGCAGTCCGTTGATATAGCGTTGAAGCCGGGCAACCCCATGGGATGGAATCCCCCGTGCATCTGCGGCAACCAGAACATCGGCGCAATCACGAGCATCTGCGGTCTTCACACCGCAGGCTTCAAAAGTTTTCATACAAAAGGAGAGAAGCTGATTTTTGTCAATTCTGATCATATCCACATTTCATTCCTTAAAAACAAATATTCTAATCCTAAGAGGCTCATCATAAACCAGAACTAGAGCTTATTGTAATTTAAAAAATCAAACTTGGCATCCAATTTCTGTCCACTCCAATCATGGCAGCCCAGGCAGATAAAAGCACCGGTAAAGCCGTAATAGGGCTTTATATATTCATCAGAAATAATAGTTGCATCATATTCATTTCCAAGAGAGATCCAGAAAGAATCATCAATAGAGTAATAAAACATCACTTTATCCGAGTTCACATGGATTTTCATAAAAACTCTCTCGCTGTCTATGGACGTCTCATTATGAATACTGAGGAATCCATTATCCATGACCAAGAGATTGATGACTCTTTCAGATCGATCTTCATTGTACGTTATATTTATGTAATAGAAAGTATCTTCGTTATAGCGATACATCAAGCCTGCCATCTGCTGAAAATTGACTGGCGAGAACTCAACAGAAGTTTTGACTGTAAAAGTGAAATGTTTTTGTCTGATTCCCACAACAGTCTGAAACTGTTTACTGCCGGGAGAGTCCCGGCCAGACAGTGTCAGAAAACCCTTATTCCGGGTCAAACTCATCACAGATTCTTCAAAAGGCAATCTTAACGTTTGCATTTCCAGGGGCAGTGAAGACTCTTCAAAATCTGTAAGCAGTTCATAGGCAGAATCCCTCTGAATGATCTCGTCGTCAGGGATTTCAAAAGAGTCCAAAGGTGTTCTTCCTCCTCCAGGGAGAGAAGGCCAGTCATTTACCCATTCCACATTCTGTATCGATGTTTCCCGGCCCAGTATACACCGGTAGTTTCTGTTGAGATTATGATCCAGAACATCTTTACGTGACAGCCGCGGCAGAGAAAA
>NZ_JAQIBL010000034.1 GCF_027859075.1 Oceanispirochaeta sp.
TAATAATCCTCATCTATCTGTTTTTTTTAATTATAGTTGAGAATTATTACTATTTCATTAATTTCCAGGAAATTATTCTCAAAGTGTATTTATGCTTCCTTTCTTATCTGGGAAGGAGACTTCCCAAAAAAATTTTTGAAGACCCTTGAAAAGTAAAGCGGGTCTGAATAACCTACCATCAAGGCAACTTCTCTGGTCAGAAGATCTTTATCCTGAAGAAGATGATCCCTGGCCTGAATCATTCGGATTTTCAGAAGAAATTCTGCAGGAGAAATCCCTTTTTTCTTCTTGAAAATTTTACTGACCCGGGACGGCACAAGACCGAATTGATTTGACAGGCTCTGATTTGACAAGGGCTTATTATAATTCAGAGTAATATACTCTGTAATTTCATCGATTAGATCTTCATTTTTCTCTTTTCCGATTCCCTTATGAATGAGGATCTCTCTGAGTATTCCCGAATATCCCTGGATCAATTCTTTTTTATCGGAAGTGTTTGTAATCAATTCTTTCAGAACCAGTTCCGTATTTTCAGGAAGCATATCCTTACCCAAAAGCTGGGATAGGAATGAGAGTTTGTATGTCAAGTGCTGTTCCCATTGATTCTGGGTACGCTCATCTTTTGAAAATTCTCTTGCGGCTTCAATCATGGATTCCAACAGGGTTTCCGGTGCCACGAGACTGAGATCATCGGAGGGCATTTCCCGATAATTCTCAAATTCATTTTCAATAAAACGCCCCCTTTCCGAAGAATCCTGTTGAAAATGAACAATGGTGGATCTGGAAAAAATGATATTCTGCTTCAAAGTCTGGCGCTGCTTTTGATGGCTCTCTGCGAGTGTTGTCAAATCAGTAATCTTTGGTGACAGGCAGAGTGTCACCGGTAATGATCCCAATTGACTGAGAGTTCCATGAAGTTCACAAATGGAGGATTCCTGGACTTTTTCTTCAGAAAAAAGGATTAGGATTTGTTCTGCATCAGTCATTCCGGGAATAATCCAGTGCTCACTCCCTGAAAAATACCTGGATGCATACTCATTAAGACTATTTTTCTCCCAGAAACATCTACCAGGCAAAAGGTAATCATTTTCTGTGATGGGATAAGGTCCGGCACAAAAAAGAATCATTGTGATCTGGTCATCGTCTAAATATCTGGCCAGTGATTTAGAATCCCCATTCATATGGAAAATATCCGACAATTGATGATAGATCTGACCCGATCGTTTGACTCTCACAAAATCTGCTACCGCCGCCAGCTGCTTCTTAAGATTTTTTTTATCAAGTGGCTTAAGTAGATAATCAAACACTCCAGTCTTGAGTGCTTCTTTAGCATAGTTAAAATCCTGATATCCGCTGAGAACAAGGGCCAGGATATCCGGATACTTTCGGGAGACAAGCCTCAATAATTCAATTCCACCCATGACTGGCATATACAAATCTGTAACCAGTACATCGATTCGAAAAATTTCTTTGTCAAGAATGTCCAGTGCTTCCTGTCCATTGGAAGCGGTAGCCACAACCATAAATTGTTCATGAGAATTTTCAATATTCAGGCAGACACTTTTTAAAATTGGAGGTTCATCCTCAACAACAAGAACATGAATCAAAAAAACTCCCTTGGTTAGACTGAACCTGAGAATCATGTTTTCAGGTTCTTAATTAATAATATATACCAGATACAATAAATTCAGCCGTTGAAATCTGGATGATTCTTCTCTTTTTTCCTAAAACTTTTCACAAAAGAAGAAATTAATCCCTAAACAATCCAGATCCGCTGACTGGGAAAGCTGAACCAGACCTTTTCACCTTCATCATACCCCTCCCGTGATTCCGAAGAATCCAGGACATCCCAGAGGATTCCTCCAAACTCGATCCTGTAGCGGATAAAAGTACCCATATAGATTTTATGTTTAATGAGACATAAAACAGAGTTTTCACTCCCCTTTTCGGGGAGAATATGCTCTGGACGGATCATCAGGCAGACAGATTCTCCCTGACGGTCCCGGCTGAGGGGAGTCTGAAGAGTTCCAACCTCAGTATCGATGCCCTGGTTGCTGCAGAATCCTTTTATAAAATTCCTGTTACCGAAAAAGGAGGCCACCCGTTCGGATACTGGTTTCTCGTAGAAATCACGCACCGGTCCAAACTGATGCAGCCGTCCTTCAAACAGGAGAGCGACTCTGTCGGCCAGGAGAACGGCTTCTTCCTGATCATGGGTCACAAAAATGGTGGTGACATTGAAATCCCGATGAACCTGAAGGATTAATTCCCTCATTTCATCCCGGAGGTGGGCATCCAGATTGGACAAAGGCTCATCCAGAAGGAGAACCTGGGGTCGGATGACCAGTGCCCTGGCCAGGGCGACCCTCTGCTTCTGCCCTCCCGAGAGCTGGGAGGGTTTTCTATCCCCCATTCCTTCCATCTGAACAAGTCTCAGCATTTCATTCACCCTTGAGTCAATTTCATTCCTGTCGATCCGGCGCATCTTTAAACCAAATGCTATGTTCTGGGCAACAGACATATAGGGGAAGAGGAGGGAGTTCTGGAAGACCATCACCACTTCCCTCTCTTCAGCAGGAACTTGATTGGCAATCCGGCCGTCAAAAAGGACCTCCCCCTCTGTGATGGGATGAAGTCCGGCGATCATCTTTAAAATGCTGGTCTTACCGCAGCCAGAGGGTCCCAGAAGGGCTACCAGCTCACCACGGGAAACCTTCATATTCAGTGATTTCACAACGGCAGGCTCTTTTCTGCCGTACTGCTTTGTCAGATTATTAAGAGTAATATCGATCATAACCCGCCTAAACCGCCTATGCCGGAGGATTTCCCCGTGAGGTACCGGCTTGAAAAAATCAGAATCGCCACAGAAGGCATGAGAAACAACAGACCCAATGCCGCCGTCAGGGCGTTGTCCCCGGAGGAGGCAAAACTGAAAAGCAGAAGGGGTAGGGTTATAATCCTCCCCCCGCCGATCATCAGAGTCAGAATATACTGTCCCCAGGAAATCAAAAAAGAAAACATGCTTCCCACGATGATCCCCGGCAGCACGGCCGGAAGGGTGATATGAGTAAAGATTCGGATTCTACCGGCTCCCAGTGAGCGTGCCTGCTCTTCAAAAGCAATATCATAATGAGAGAAGACACCACTCATGCTGATGGTCATATAGGGAATGGTGGGAATCAGGTGAACCAGAACGACCCCGAAAATGGTTTCTGTCAGACCATAACGAATAAAGAGAATCTGAATGCCCATAGTCACTGTCAGAGAAGGGATCAGGGCCGGAGAGAGCAGGATCAGTTCCGCCGGCAATTTTCCACGGAACTTGTATAATCCCAGAGCCCTTCCGGCAGGAACTCCCACCAGTATGGAGAGGGCCGTCACAGCAAGGGCAATGACCAGACTATTTCCCAGAGCCCTCAGAATACGGCTCCCCGAATGAACAAGATAGGTCCAGCTCCGGAGGCTCAGAGATTCAGGAAGGATATCCGGAAAGAGCCATCGATGGCTGAAGGCCCAGACAAATAGGGGCAGTAGAGGCAGTAGGACACCCAGTAGTATGCCCAGAAGGAGGAGCCTTCTAAAGATGGGAAGACCAGGGAGAAACTTATTCATGGGACCCTACCCTATTGATCAACCCTTTGTACACAAGCACAAAAATAAGCAGAAAAACCGTCATCAGAATAGAAAGGGCCATGGCCGGGGAGCGTTGTCCCAGGTCGGGATTGCTGAAGTAACGGTACACAAGAACCGACAGCATGGAGGGATAGGGACGACCCAGCAGATAAGGGACTTCATAGGAGCCGAAGGTATAGGCAAAACAGATGATACTCCCCGGAAGAACTCCCGGCAGGATCAGGGGAATCAGGACATGACGGAAAACCTGAAAACGCCGGGCTCCCAGACTCACAGCCAGCTCTTCATAATCATCCCCCAGAGACTGAAGAACAGAAAGAACGATGATGCCGATGAAAGGAATCTGTTTCCAGAGGTACACCAGAATGATCCCCCAGCCCCAGCGGTCATTGACCAGAGCCGGAAATTCCGAAGAGTCTCTGATTCCGCCCAGGAGGTATACAAAGCGGGAAAGGGTTCCGCTTTGTGAGAGGAAAAGCACCGTCCCCAGAGCAATGATGATATGAGGGACAGTGACGGGAAACTGATAAAAAAACAGGAGACCCTTGCGCCCCCGGAAACGGCCTCTCAGTGCCAGGGCGGTCATCACTCCCAGTACAACCGTCAGCACAGTGGCGGTGAAAGAGACAAAAAAGGTCAGGATAATACCCGGCAGGAGCTCCTCATTATGGAGGACCTTTTCATAGGCATCCAGACTGGGAGAATCCAGGCCTATGAGGGGAAAATAATTCAGGCTTTGGAGTGTACCCAGTATAAATCCTCCAAAAAACAGAAAAATCAGTATAATCAGAGCAGGTGCTAAAAGAATGTATCCTCGGGATGAAGTCGTCAACATCAATTCCTGAGGACGTACTTCTGCCAGTCATCCTCTATCCGGATCAGCCAGTCGGCCTGAATTTCCGGGAGAGTCAGATTGTTCAGGACCTCCGTCGGCAGGCGGGAAGGCGCCAGAGGCAGTTGTTCAAATTCTGATTTAACAGACGATGGGATCCGGTCCATATCCAGAGGAGTCATCCAGTGCATCCCCTCCGGGCTGGCCGCATGAAGCTGAACCTCCGGGTCGAGAAGCTCATTGGCCATGACCAGAGCCGCGGCTTTGTGGCTTGAATTGAAGCTCACAGCCACATAATTGGTATTTCCGATCATTCCCGTATCAAACATATAGGTTCTCACAGAGTCCGGATACTTCCCCTTGCTGATGGCATCGGCGGCACCATCGGCTCCATAATTCAGATTAAAATAGATTTCACCGTTCCCGAAAAGTTCCTGGGCCTTTGTAAAAGATTCCGGGTAGGTCTCCCCCTTCCTCCAGAGAGAGGGTTCAACCTCATTCAGCAATTCCCAGACCCGGGGAGCCACACGGTTATACACTTCCTGGTCAAAGGGTCCCATAAGGAGATCAGGATTGCCGGCAACATAATAGAAGACATGCCGGACAAAGACACTGCCCGTAAAATCGGGAGGAGCCGGATAGCTCAGCTTGCCGGGATTTTCACGGGCCCATTGAAAAAGAGCCCCGATATCAGAGGGAGGATCTGCCACACGGGCACTATCGTACTCCATCACACTCTGGGCGGCTCCGTAGGGTGATTCATATCCGTCGATGGGGTAACCGAAGTCAAAATCCATGATCCCGGGATCCACATACTCAATATTCGGCAGGCGGGAAGCATAGGGACCAAAGAGCAGATCTGCCTGCCTCATGGTCCTGAAGTTTTCCCCGTTTATCCACATCAGATCGACGGCGCCTCCTCTGGTCTTACCAGCCTGTTTTTCTCCCAGGACCTTGTTGACATAGACGGCAGAGCTGTCTATAGGAACCATTTCCAGATGAATATCATATTTTTCCTGCAATCTGTTACTCAGCCAGGTACTCACCCAGGTATTGTAGGTTTCACTGCCGCCCCACATGAAAAAATAGACACTCTGTCCCCTGGCTTCTTCCTGTATATCCTCCCAGCTCATGGAGGCAAAGCGCTCTTCAAAGGATTCCCCGGAATCTTTCCCTCCGGAGGCACACAGTGGAAAACACATAAAAGTTAATATCATTAAGATCAAAATCGTGTTTCTCATTAAAGCTCCCCAGGTCGCATTCAGATTAAAATATGCCTTCAGTATAGAGGAGAGGCCTTATGGATTTCAAATTTACAGCCCTTTTTCACCTTTCAAAAGCTGCAGATCCTCTCTGAAAAGGTTCTGCATTTTTTTGGTATAGATCCTGTAAATAAAACCAGAATTCTGGAAATCCTCCAGTTTTCTAAAATCACTTTCCCGGGATTTCCAGGTAACACCATCTGTAAAGATCATGAGAACAGTGTCATGCCTCTTCTCCTGAATGATCCGGTTTATATCTCCGATGACATCGGTCTGTTTGCTTCCTGTTGCCCCATACCCTTTGACCTCAATCAGGATTTCGGGTTTGCTCCGGGAGGGAATGGCAAAATCAGCCTTTTCCGTAGAAATCCCGTCCATACCTGTAAAGCTGCAGCGGGCCTCAAAATCGGTAAAAACCGAGGCGACAAGGGCCTCAACAAAATCTTCCAGCTCCCGTCCCCGCTTCTGACCCTTGATCGCGCTTCCCCGGCCCCCCTTCAGACGTTCGGTCAGAATATCCTGCCAGGTATAGCTCCGTGCCATGGATTCCTGCATGATGTCATTGAGGAGCAGGGGCCCCAGGGTTTCCACATAGGCTAAGGGATTTGATTTGAATCCACTCTTGCCGGCCAGACGGGGGGTGGAAAACAAGTCTCTCATCCGGGTGTTATACTCATCTTTCGACAGCTCCAGAAAGAGCCTGATCACCGTCGTGGCGGCTTCGAAGTCCTCATCCAGAAGGCGTACAAGAGCCCAGGGATCATCCCCGATAGAGGAGAATTTATCCAAAAAATCAACGACTCGGATGGAAAATTCATCTTTCCAGTCTGTATCCAGGGGGCTCAGCAAATTCAGAATTTCTCCTGTCTTCTGTATGATTTTCTTCATTTGTTCCTTCCTTAGCTGCCGATGATCAGGTATTCACGGACCAATGCCCGTTTCACATTGTCGTGTGTCCCGAAATGATACCTGTGATCCCGCTCTTCCACTCTGACGGTCTGTTTATACCGGCCCATCAATTCGGTCAGGACATCCAGATCAGGAAAGCCGTTGGATGAATAAGACAGAACCAGAGTGCTCCTTTGAAACTGACGGAAGAGAGTATCAAAGGCCTCCACTGCACTCTTTCGGTAGGAGAAAGGGGTATATTTCTTGGCAATTTTTCTCACTTTCGTATCATAGAGGATTTCCTCATCCTTCCAGTAGGTGGAGAGGCCCTCCAGAAAATGATACCTTTTGATATAACAATTGTCATCCGACCGGGGCACATAGGGAGGATCCAAATAGACCAGATCCGCTTTATACTGATCCAGTGGAAAATCAAAGATACTGCCATGGAATACCTTGTGGTCAAGGCCGTTACTGAATATTGATCTGTTATAGCAAAGAGTCTGCTCTCTAAAGTGCTCCTCAAGGGAGAGTTTCAGATCCCTTCTCCCGTCATCATAACGGCTCAGATCTCCCGAAATAGTAAACACACCCCGGGGCTGTTTTTTGGCACAGCTCCGGATCAGAGCCGTCATAGCCAGGGCCTTTTTGTCTTGATTTTCCATGTTACCCAGATGATGAGAAACCCTGTCCAGAAAATTGAGATCGCCGGGTGTAAAAAAGATTCCCGAAAAAGTCTGCTCAATAAAATGATCCATTCCCGGAGCGGGCCGGGTTAGAGTCTCCAGATCATGAAGTGTGATTGTCTCAGATGAGTTTTTGATCACACCCCGGGCGATGGTCGAAGGAAAATGGAGGAAATCATTGGAATAGACCCGCTTTCCCATACTCTTGAAGAGGTATGAGACAGAACCGGAACCGGAAAATCCATCCAGAGCTGTTTTAAACTCAAGGAGTTCCATCTCCTCACGGATCCAGGGGAGCAGACGGTATTTATTGCCCATAAACCGGAGTTGAGGAAGGTTTTTATAATCTGTCATTCTGTCTAATAATGCTCTGGTATAAAGTTTTCTCTGGTGAGAGGAGGCCTTTCATAATTGCTTTTCGGCCGTTCAGGGAGTTCAATAATTCTGGGCTGAATTTCACGGTAGGGAATCTGGGTAAGGATGTGATGAATACAATTGAGGCGGGCCCTCTTTTTATCGTCAGCCGGTACTTCATACCAGGGAGCTTCATCGATATTACAGTGCAGAAACATTTCATCCTTGGCCCTGGAGTAGTCATCCCACAGTTCTATTGACTTCAAATCCATGGGGCTGATTTTCCATCGCTTGATAGGGTCCTCTATCCTTTTTTTAAACCTTTTAAGCTGCTCATCGGGTGAAACGGAAAACCAGTATTTTAAAAGAATAATGTTCGAACGGACAAGCATCTGCTCAAACTCCGGACAACTTATAAAAAACTCATCCCACTGTTCAGGAGTCGTAAAGTTCATAACTTTATCCACACCGACACAGTTATACCAGCTTCTGTCATAGACAACCATCTCACCCTTTGCAGGGAGATGAGGTATATACCTCTGGAAATACCACTGGTTTTCTTCTTTATCCGTGGGTTTTCCAAGGGCCACGACATGACAGGAACGGGGGTTCATATACTGGGTCAGCCGCTTAATGACACCACCCTTCCCCGCGGCGTCCCGTCCTTCAAAGAGAATACAGACCTTCAGCCCTTTCTGTTTGATCCAGTCCTGCAGTTTGACAAGTTCCATCTGCATTTCAAGGAGTTCCTTCTTATATAAGCTTTTTTTGATCTTCTTCTTTTTTCCCTGTTTATCACCAGACATTTACTATTCCTCCCCTCTATTAACAATAACAGGGGTCTCCTGAAAAATCACCCATTTATATCATTCTATTTCATAGGGGAGGAAAAAAAACTATAATAAAAGAGACTCTGTAAAGTGAGGTTATTATTATGCACTACAAACCATCTTCTGATAGATATGAGACCATGACCTACAAGCGCTGCGGTCAAAGCGGAATCAAGCTGCCTCTCCTGGCTTTAGGACTCTGGCACAACTTTGGAAACAGCGATAATTTCGAGAATATGGAGAATCTTGTCTTCCGGGCCTTTGACCTGGGGATTAATCATTTTGATTTGGCCAATAATTACGGACCCCCTCCGGGATCGGCGGAAGAAAATTTCGGGAAAATCATTAAGACACATCTGAATCACTACAGGGATGAACTGATGATTACCACAAAAGCCGGTTATCTTATGGGACCCGGTCCCTATGGAGAATGGGGCAGTAGAAAGTACCTCCTCTCCAGCCTGGATCAGAGCCTGAAACGACTGAGTCTGGATTACGTGGATATATTTTACTCCCACCGCTATGATCCAGACACCCCCCTGGAAGAGACCGTCGGCGCTTTGGACACTGCGGTGCGCAGTGGTAAAGCCCTGTATGCCGGGATATCCAACTACCCCTCTGATGCAACAGCCAGGGCCTTGAAAATATTCAAGGAATTGAAAACACCCTGTCTGATCCACCAGCCCTCTTATTCAATGCTGAACAGATGGATTGAGGGAGATCTGGATAAACTCCTCTTAAAAGAGGGAGTGGGGGCTATTGCCTTTTCCCCTCTGGCCCAGGGACTCCTGACATCCAAATACCTGGGTGGAGACATTCCAGAGGATTCCAGGGCAGCCCTGAATGGTTTTCTCAAGAAAGAGAAGATCACTGGCGATGTGATCAAGCTGCTGAATCAACTGAATGAGATTGCCTTGAACAGATCACAATCACTGGCACAGATGGCCATTGCCTGGATTCTCCACAATCCCGCCATAACAACCGTATTAATCGGTGCCAGCAGGGTGAGACAGCTTGAAGAAAATGTAAAAGCCCTGGAAAATCTCAGTTTTTCTAAGGAAGAAATCCAATCCATTGAAGCGGTATTAAAAAACAACAGCTATGTGAAATGAGACCCCCGAGGAAGACAGCCTCGGGATTCCGAAATCCGACAGGAGTATGAGTATGAAAAAATTATTCCTGATAACAAGCCTTCTCTTGTTGTCAGTCACATTGTGGGCCCAATCGGAATTCTTCAACACCGTCGAGTTTCACAATAAGACACAGGGTGAGATTATCTACCTCTTCTGTTCACCCGCAGACAGCGAATTCTGGGGACCCGATGTTCTGGGTAGCCATCGGACTCTGGAAGCCGGAGAAAAGATTGAGTTTTATATCTCCTATCCTCATGAGTCAGACAGTTTCGACTTTATGGCCATTGATGAATACGGAAGTGTGTATGAACTCTATGAGAAGGAAATTACCGACGGCAGTCCCGCAAAATTCGTGATTTCTCTGGATTCTAAAACAGAGGAACTGGACCTGGAAAGCCTCTCTGAAGAGCTGGTCGCCCTGGAAATCAACAATAACACCGGTTTTGAGCTTTTCTACCTCTTTATTTCCCCCAGTGATTCCGAAATGTATGGCATTGATTTTATGGACAAAGAAACCACTCTGCCCCCGGGAGAGTCTATATCCATGCTTTTTTTGAACCGGGATACAGGCATAGACTATGACATTCAGGGCATCGATGAAGACGAAGACAGTTACTCCTTTTCACTCACCCTGGATCCGGCGCTGGGAGATCAGGTTGTTGACATCAACTATGAAGATCTGGATTCCTGAGTCTTGAACTGCCGCTGCCACCACCTTCAGAGGCTGATTGACGCTCGTGTATCCTACGATGAACCGACCTCTGTCTATCTGGATTACAATGCGGCCTGCCCTCCGGACCGCCGTATTCTGGCCTTGTATCAGAATACAGCCCTCAAGATCTGGGCACATCCTTCCTCACCCCATATGGCAGGTCAGTACTGTCAGGATTTTTATGCCGGCCTGGAAGAGCAATGGATGGAAATGACCTCCCATATTTTTTCATCCCTTTATTTCTGCGAGGGAAGCAGCGAAGGCCTTCTCCGCATTTTAAACGAGGCTGGACAGCAGAATAGAGCCGTCATAACCAGTTCTGCAGAACACAATGCCGTTCTGGACCAGGCTCAAAAGATCAGCAGAGAAAAGAATACAGTCCTTACGATATTAGATGTAGACAGACAGGGAAAAATAAGGATGGATCAACTAAGAAAAGCCCTTCAACTCCATTCCGGGGCCCTCCTTGTCTACTCTCCGGTGAACCATGAAACAGGGGCAATTCAGGACTGCAGTACCCTGTGGAACTGTGCTCTGGATGAGGAGGCCCTTGTATTTCTGGATGCGGCCCAGGGGGCGGCACGGATGATGCCTGTCGACTGGCTTCCCTACTGTCACGGTTTCTGCCTGAGCGGCCAGAAGATCTATGGTCTGAAAGGGAGCGGTGTGATACTCCTCAGGGAAGAGCTGACACTGGCGGATCAGGAGAAGGGGACTCCCGATTTACCCGGTGCTGCCGCTGTTACTGAAGCCATGAGGCTGCAGATGAAGGGAATGGAAGAACAACTTTCTCTCTGGGAGACTCTCGGGGCAGAAGGAAAAAAAATACTGGAATCGGGGTCCTTTGCCCTGGAGATTCTATCTCCCCCGGACTCTTCGGCGGCTGTGCTCTGTGTCTGCCTTCCAGAGATGAATAAGGCAGGCCGTACCATGGAAGACTTGTTTTATCATTTAAACAAAGACGGAATCTATCTCAGCCGGTTTTCCGCCTGTACGGGGAGTGTCAACGGTTCATCCCGTATTCTAGAAGCCATGGGATTTCCTGCGGAGGCACAGGAGTCGTCCTTACGGATTTCTCTGGGGCGGTCGAGTCAAAGGGTCGATTTTTTCCGTCTCAAAAAGTCCCTGGAGTACTACTTCCACCAGAGTTCAGAAGGCTTGAAAGAATGAATCTTCCCCAAATAAAAGCAGAACTTCTCTCAGGAGAGTGTATTCCCCGGATTATCGGCCGGGAACATATGCTCTGTTCCGCCGTACTCATTCCCCTTATCCTGACTGAAGAGGAACCATTGATTCTGTTTCAAAGGAGATCCGCCCAAATAAGACAGGGGGGTGAGATATGCTTTCCCGGCGGCCGCTTCGACAAGGAAAAAGACTCTGACTTTAAAATGACGGCCCTCAGGGAGACCTGTGAGGAAATCGGCATCCAGGCCGAAAAGGTTGAAATCCTTGGATCTCCGGGAACCCTGGTCACCCCCTTGAATGTTCTTGTTCAGCCCTATCTCGGAATTCTGAACATAAATGGACTTTCTGATTTGTCCGCCAATGAGGAGGAAGTGGAAGAGCTCTTCACCCTCTCCCTCAGCTGGTTTGCAGAGAATTCCCCTCAAGAATACAGGCTCCCCATAAAAGCGCATCCCTTCAGTGAGAACCAGCTGACAGGCGATAGGGAATGCCATTTCCCCACCCGGGAGCTTGATCTCCCCGAACGATACCAGACACCCTGGGAAGGAGAGAATCGTCACAGGATCTGGGCCTATTCGACCCCTCAGGGCCTGCTCTGGGGCATCACCGCGCAAATACTGGTCGAGATTCTCCCCCTTTTGATGAAAGATTAATTAATAAAAGAATTAAATCCATTTAATGGCCCTGGGAGTCGTTAATAGTAAATGAGACTTTAATCATGAAAAACAATGATATAACTGATAATCAGGTACAAATTTTCAATGGCGAATTGAAACATGATCCCGACAAAGGGAATTCTCACCTCATCATCCTGATTCAGGATGAATATGTAAAATCAAAAAACTTTCAAAATCTTATGAGGGAAAAAAAACAGCTCTCACTAGGCGGAAATATTTTATTTCAGTTGTTAACCAGCCTTTTTGACTATATCACCCGCCTTTTTGAAAGGATTCGCCTGGATGATCTGAATCTGAATGAAGGTAATAAGACCCTCCTGTTTCTTAAGAAATTTTCCAATTCTTCCGCTGTAATCGAACAAAAACTGGGCAGACTCAACAGTCTGAGTCCCGACAGGAAGGATGAACTCTTCATCCTTCATATTGACGGCCTTGAAAACAGTATCACCTTTTCCAGAAACTCCGATGGAAACTCAAGACTGAACATTGAAATACCTGTCAGTTATATCTACAACCGTCTGATTTCGTTTGTTGACAAGATGGATTTTACGGATCTGAATAAAACTGACAAAGATATAAGAGATTTATTCCTCAATCAGTTCAACCAATTGCATCAAAGAATCATGGATCATAAAAAACAGATAGAAATGAAATATGCCCTGGAACTGGCTCAGGAGAGGGCTCGGGATCTGGAAAATCAGAATGCCCAGCTAACGGACAGGATCAATCAGGTAAAATTCCAGAATGATCTCTATAAAAGGTCCTATTTTTCTTTAAAAAACCGGTATAGGGCTATAATCATGAAGGTGAATGGTGCAGCAGAAGAGGATGATGAAAATCTGGAAGAGCTCTAAAACTCCATCTGATCGCTGTATGTCAGATATATCTTCCTGTCATCCAATATCAGCAGGGCCTTCTGAGTCCATGCAAGCTTGACAGCAATCATCTCAGAAACCTGAAGAGTCCCGTGTGGGCAGTCATTGAGCAGCTGAAGCGTACCCTCCCCCAGTTGACCCGAACCAGACTTGAATTCATCAAGGGAGGTACCCGCGTAGAAAATGAAATTGTGTTTCAGTGTGAAAAGATTTAAATCGCTTCCATCATTGGGATGTATGGCAATGTTAAGATCGGATAATTTTTTTTCAACTTGTATCATGAGAGGGGCCGTATGTTCCATATTAATAATTTAACTGATCACTCAAAGCATTACCAGAAAAACAGTTTGTCCAATGATTATTTTTATCCATAATCCATGATAGTATCGTAAAAGGATTTGGAACTTAAGAATGATCAGCCCGAATTCAGAACTTTATCCTGAGGAAGATGGAATTATTACAGAAGATGTATTTCTGATATTTCGCCAGAAAAAGTGGGATGGGGGGTGATTCATGTTCTACAGATACATAGATATTGAGATGCAGCTCTGTCTGCTCACAAAAGATAATGCACCAGCACTCTACGAACTGACAACCCGGAACAGAGCCTATCTTAGACAGTGGCTCCCCTGGGTGGACGGGATTCAGAAACCCGGTGATACAGATTATTTTATCGGGGCCTGCCTCAAACGTTTTGCAACGGGAGAACAGATGACCTGCGGCATACTCTATCAAAACCAACTCGTAGGGGTGGCAGGATTCAACCGATACAACTACAGCACAGGAACGGCCTACATCGGATACTGGCTCTCCCGGGATAAGTCCGGACGGGGCATCATGACCCGGGCAGTGAAAGAGCTGGAACAGATAGCCTTCAATGAAAAGGGCATGAATAAAATCGAAATCCATTGTGCCGTCGAAAATACTCGGAGCCGCCGTATTCCCCTAAGACTGGGATATAAGGAAGAAGGACAAATCAGAGGCGCCGAAAACCTCTACGGCCGGAGAGTGAACCATGTTATTTACGGTCTTCTGAAAGAGGAATATCTGCAGCGTTAATTCATTATTGGGCATATGCTCATTAGATCTTTTTTTATCAATAAAAATTGCTTGATTGCTCCGGAGATGCTATAATCGGAATCAGCCGATAGCCCCACCCTACTATGCTGAGGTGCCAGCCTCAATTACTCCCGGCAAAAAAAACCTATACGATCCCCATGAGGAGTAGATCCATGAAACCAAAAAACACTGGTAGGATCCCCTGCGATCAGATCCCGGAAAGCCATCTGAATCCTTCGGATATCATCCCTCAGCTTGATGACATCATCATGAAGCACAAAGACACGGAGGGTGCCCTCATCCCCGTTCTTCAATCAGCTCAGAATCTGTTGGGTTACCTGCCCCGGGAGACACTCATTCACATCAGTGAAAAAATGAATGTTTCCCTCAGTGAAGTCACAGGGGTTGTCTCATTCTATTCCTTCTTCTCCACCACTCCCCGGGGAGACCATGTTATCCGGGTCTGTCTGGGTACGGCCTGTTATGTCCGGGGAGGCAAGGAAGTACTCAATTCCCTTGAAAAACAACTGGGAATCAAAGTAGGAGAAACTACCACGGACAACCGGTTCTCCCTTGAAATAGGTCGCTGTTTCGGCGCCTGTGGTCTGGCTCCTGTTGTGATGATCGATGATACGGTTCATCAGCGGGTCAAGCCTTCCCGAATTCGTGAGATCCTAGACCCTTACCGCGTGGAGGATGAAAATGCATCATAAATTTAAATCAGCAGGAGACATGGAGGAGTACAGAAAACAGATCCTCAATGATGCTCCGTCGATAGATAAAATCATCCGGATATGCACCGGAGGCGGGTGTATCGCTTCGGGAGCCATGGATATTAGAAAAAGGCTGGATGAACTCCTGGGTGAGGAAGAAATGAACTGGATCATCAAGGAAACCGGCTGCATGGGCCCCTGTGCCCACGGTCCGGTCCTGGCGGTGGGAGATACCATTTACAGAGCCCTCTCCCCGGGAGATCTGCCTCAGATCATAGAATCCCATCTGCATAAGGGACAGAAGGTTGAGTCACTTCTGCTGACCCCATCGTCGGAGAAAGAAGAGAATGGAGGGGATACTTTTTTTAAGAATCAGGAAAAGATAGTTCTGAGAAATTGCGGTATCGTCGATCCTCTGAGTATCGACGATGCACTGTCAAGACATGCTTATGAGGCACTTGGCAGTGTTCTGAAAAGCAGCAGTGATCCTGAAAGTATCATCCAGAACCTGAAAGACTCGGGTCTGAAGGGACGTGGGGGTGCTGGATTCCCAACCTGGAAGAAGTGGGAGATGACCCGGAAGGCTCCGGGCCTGGAAAAAGTTGTCGTATGCAACAGTGATGAGGGAGATCCAGGGGCCTTTATGGACAGGTCTATTCTGGAAGGCGATCCTCATTGTCTGATCGAAGGGATGGCTCTGGCAGCCTATACCGTCAAGGCCTCCCGGGGCTTTGTCTATGTGAGAGCTGAATACCCCCTGGCCGTGTCCCGGATGGAAAAAGCCATCGAACAGGCCCGTTTCTGCGGTCTCCTTGGACCTTCCATTCTGGGAAGCAGTTTTTCTTTTGATCTGGAAATAAGGATGGGTTCAGGAGCCTTTGTCTGCGGAGAGGAAACCGCACTGCTCATGTCTATAGAAGGAAAACGGGGAGAACCCCGTTCCAGGCCCCCCTTCCCCGCCGAAAAGGGTCTGTGGGGTATGCCCACCCTTCTGAATAATGTAGAAACCTTTGCCAATGTGTCGGCCATCCTCCTGGATGGACCCCGGGTTCTGTCCCGGCTGGGTACTGAAAAGAGCAAGGGCACAAAGATTTTTGCCCTTGCCGGGTCCGTGAATAATACGGGCCTGGTGGAGGTCCCCATCGGAACGCCCCTGGGTGATCTGATTTTCGACACCGGAGGGGGCATCAAGGAAGGCCGGAACTTCAAGTCGGCTCAGATCGGAGGCCCCTCGGGGGGATGCATACCCAAAGAGTATCTGAATGTCTCCCTGGATTATGAGCCCCTGAAGGAACTGGGGGCTATCATGGGTTCCGGAGGATTGATTGTCATGGATGATGAATCCTGCATGGTCGATGTGGCCCGGTTTTTCATCGAATTCGTACAGGAAGAGTCCTGCGGAAAGTGTGTACCCTGCCGTGTCGGAACCAAAAGGATGCTGGAAATCCTGGAGCGGATCTGCGGTGGTGAGGGCAAAGAAGGAGACATTGAACGGCTCATAGAGCTGGGACACCATATTCAGGAAACAGCTCTGTGCGGTCTGGGACAGACCGCGCCCAATCCGGTATTATCAACGATTCGACATTTCAGAAAGGAATATGAAGAGCATATCAGGGATCATCACTGCGATGCGGGGGTCTGCCCCGAACTGGTGAGAGCACCCTGTCAGAGTGCCTGTCCGGCCTCAGTGGATATACCGGGATTCGTGTCTCTCATTGGAGAAGGACGAATGACGGAAGCTCTGAAGCTGCACAGGGAAAGAAACCCCTTTGCAGCGGTCTGTGCCCGAGTCTGTTTTCACACCTGCGAAGACCACTGCCGCCGCTCCGGAATTGATGATTCCGTGTCCATCCGGGGAATCAAACGTTTTATGGTCGATCAGGAAGTTGTTATCCAGACCCCGGACTGCCTGGAAAATGAAGAGAACGCACAGAAGAAGATAGCCATTGTCGGGGCCGGTCCTGCCGGTTTGTCCTGCGCCTACTTCCTGGCCAGACTGGGATACAAACCCGACCTCTATGAGGCTTCTGCCAGACCCGGAGGGATGCTGGTTCAAACCATTCCGGCTTACCGGCTGCCCCGGGAAACACTGGCCAGGGAAATCAGAATGATAGAAGATCTGGGGGCGGTGATTCACACAGAGAAGAGGATGGGACATGATTTCACACTGGATTCACTTAAAAATGAGGGATTCGAGGCAGTCTTCCTTGCTGTGGGTGCACCGGAGAGTCTGAATATGGGCTTGTCGGGAGAAGAAGCAGCCGGCATTGATCAGGCCGTCCCTTTCCTCAGAGAATACAACATCAAAGGATCCGTAAAAATCGGTAAAAAAGTCGTTGTCATCGGCGGTGGAAATGCAGCGGTAGATGCGGCACGGACAGCCTTGCGGCTGGGAGCAGATTCGGTAAAAATCATCTACAGAAGAGGTAAAGAGGCCATGCCGGCCTATGCCGAAGAGATAGAAGAAGCCCTGGAAGAGGGTGTCACCCTGGACTGTATGGTTCAGCCTCTGGAATTCCTGAAAGACGGCAAAGGAGCTGTCCGCGCTGTACGGTGCATCCCCATGATTGCCGGAGAGTTTGACCGCAGCGGCCGGAGAAGGCCTAAAGTATCGGAAAAATCGGAACAGATTTTCGAGGCCGATCAGGTCATAATTGCCATCGGACAGAGACTGGATATGGGAGTTCTTTTCGGTACTCAACGACCCGAATTGAACGCCTCTGGATTCCTGAAAGCCGACCCTCTGACGGGAGAAACATCCTTCCCCGGAGTATTTTCGGGAGGTGATGCCGTGGAAGGCCCCTCATCGGTGGTCAGCGGCATTGCCGCAGGAGAACGGGCAGCCGTGGGCATCGATCTGATGCTCAGTGGAGAAGACCATGCCTTCTGGCGATGGGAACAGAAAATTGATACTGAATTCGATCCTGAGGCAGATCCCCTTCCCGATGGAAGAGATAAGATGCCTCTGGTGCCGGCAGAAAAACGGAAACACAGCTTTGATGAAGTAGAACAGTGCTGGAACGAAAAAACAGCAGTCATTCAGGCCCATCGCTGCCTCCGCTGCGATTACGGCAAAAAAGTCAGAATCAGGGAGGAAGCTAATGTCTGAATGTATATTAAACGGTGAAACCATCGCCTTTGAGCCTGGAGAAACCATACTGACCGCCGCCCAGAGAGAGGGCATCCGGATACCCACACTTTGTTTTCTTGAAGGAAAAGAACCAATGGGGGCCTGCCGGGTCTGTGTTGTCGAGGTGGTGGGAGCCCCCCGGCTGGCAGCATCCTGCTCCACTCCCCTGCGGGAAGGGATGCAAATTCTGACAAACAGCCCGCGGGTCCGCAAATCCAGGACAGAGGTAGTCAACCTGATCCTCAGCGAGCATGAAGGAAACTGCAGCTGGTGTGAACGTTCGGAAGACTGCGAGCTGAAGGCTCTGGCCTACGAACT